>CAVEIY010000253.1:0-17333 GCA_963615825.1 Flexilinea sp. | reverse complement strand
CAATTACATATTAAGCATGAGCCGCTTATTCCGTAACAAGAATAGGCGGCTTTTTCTGTTCCCGTACATAGCCGTCTGTTCGCCGCAGGCGGCTAATTTCATGTAAAGGAGGAACCCATTATGGCGAAAACAAAAGTCATTGCCGTAGCCAACCAAAAGGGCGGCGTCGGGAAAAGCACCACGGTGTATAACCTCGGCGCTGGTCTTGCGATGAACGGCAAAAAGGTCCTGCTTGTGGATGTTGACCCACAGGGGGATCTGACCAAAATGCTGGGCCACAGAAAGCCCCATGAGATGCCGCTGACCCTGGGAAATGTTATGAACGACATTGTTTCTGGTGTCAGTATCAGGGATCATGCGGAGATCCTGCATCATCACGAGGGCTTTGATTTTGTCCCCGGCAACCGCACCCTATCCGCCGTGGAGGTGGGGCTGGTCAATGCCATGTGCCGGGAAACGGTGCTGCGCCAGTATGTAGAAAGCGTCAAAAAAGACTACGACTATGTACTGCTGGACTGTCGTCCCTCTCTCGGTATGCTGGTCATCAACGCCTTGTCAGCCTCAGATTATGTGCTTATCCCCGTGCAGGCGGACTATCTGGCCGCAGAGGACATGACCGAGCTGATTGGCACGGTGGAGAGCATCCGCAGACAGATCAATCCAAGGCTGAAAATCGGCGGCGTATTCCTGACCATGGCCAACGAAACCAACTTCCGTAAGGACATTGTTGCTTCGGTCAGGGAGAACTTCGGGAACCGATTGCCCGTGATGCAGACGGTCATTCCGGCCACGGTCCGTCTGGCGGAGATTAGTACCGCGGACAAGAGCATTTTCAGGCATGAACCCAGAGGCCGTGCGGCGGATGCCTACCGCAGCTTAGTGAAGGAGGTGCAGGACATTGGCGAAAAACAGCGTTTCAAGTCTGCTGACCTCAGTAGATAGTCTTTTTACCACTCAGGCCGAGCGTGACGAAGCCAAACGGGAAAGCATCCGAAAAATTCCATTGGCGGAGATCAGCGGCTTTCCCAACCACCCCTTCAAGGTGCGGCAGGACGAAAGCATGATGGAGCTGGTGGAGAGCGTCAAAACCTACGGTGTTCTGGTTCCCGGCCTTGTGCGTCCCAAAGAGGATGGCGGCTATGAAATGGTAGCCGGCCACCGGCGCAAACTGGCAAGCCAGCTTGCGGGACAGGCAGAAATGGATTGCATCGTCCGGGAACTGACAGACGATGAAGCCACGATCATCATGGTGGACTCCAACCTCCAGCGAGAACAGCTTTTGCCGTCGGAGAAAGCATTCGCCTACAAAATGAAGCTGGATGCCATGAAGCGGCAGGGACAGAGAACAGATTTAACTTCTGGCCCAGTGGGCCAAAAGTATTCCAGAGATGAATTGGCAGATAATTCACCAGATAGCGCAAGGCAAATCCAGCGATATATCCGCCTGACATACCTCATTCCCGAACTGCTGGAACTGGTGGACAATTCCGTTCTGAAAGAAAAAGGGCAAATGCAGATCGCCATGCGACCTGCGGTGGAGCTGTCCTATCTCCCGGATTCGGGACAGCGCAGCCTTCTGGAAACCATGGAGCTGGAGGACTGCACCCCATCCCATGCCCAGGCCATCAAAATGCGGGAGTTTGCCAGGAACGGCAAGCTGACCCCGGAGGTGATCCTGTCCATTTTGCAGGAGGAAAAGCCCAATCAGGTGGAGCAATTCAAGATGCCCAAAGAGCGTATTTCAAAATTCTTCGCGCCGGGGACGCCCGTGCAGAAAATGGAGGATACCATCGTGAAAGCATTGGAACTGTACCGCAAACGGCAGCGGGACATGGAGCGATAAGGTACTGCCAAGGGGGCAGTATACCCTTTTGACGGAGCCGGGAATGGCCTGCCTCTGGCGGTTTCCCCTCTCCACACCTCACCCCTTCCTTACTGCCTGTACTACCTGAAAAAGAGAGATTTAAGGGCTATCCCGGATTTCTCTTTCAGTCAGTAAATTTACGAAAGGACTTACGAAACCATGAAAATCAAAAAGCTATTCAAGAGGGCCGCAGCCGCGCTTATGGCTGCGGTCACAGTTTTGTCCCTGCTTCCGGCCACCGCCTTCGCGGCAACGGGAAGTGTGGGAACGATTTCGTTCACCTACACCTACGACGCAGGCGGAAGCACCATGCGCTATAATTCCAGCGCCGTCATCAACGGCTACACCGCGGGCGGCACCGGCAATCCAAAGTACCGGATGTATGTGGACGGAGCCACCGCCTTTTGCATCCAGCCCGGTGTACCTTTGAAAACCGGCAACCAACTGACGGCCAATTCCTCCGACACATGGAATGCTCTTTCAGACAGTCAGAAGAAAGCTGTCGGACTTGCGTTGCTATATGGCTATCAGGGAAGCCGGGAGAACCTGAGCGGCAGCGACGATGAAAAATGGCTGGCCACCCAGACCCTTGTGTGGGAGTTTGTTATCGGGGAGAGGAATGCCAGCGGTTCCTACCGCCAGACCGGCACCACGGCCTATTCCCTGCACTTTGGCTCCAACTATCCCAACAGCGGCGCGGCGGCTGTATATGACGAGATCGTATCCCAGCTTACAAAGCACAACACCGTACCCAGCTTTATGAACGGTTCGTCCCAAGAACTGGAGTACCAGGACGGCAAATATGTGCTGACCCTGACAGACTCCAACGGTGTGCTGTCGGATTACAGCATTTCCTCCACAGACAGCAGTGTAAAGGTGTCAAAGTCCGGCAACACCCTGACGCTTACTTCGGACAGCGCCTTTTCCGGCTCTGTGCGTATCACAGCAGAAAGAAATAACATTCCCGTGGTCAGTGAAAGCGCAAGACTCATTGCCTACGGCGATCCCAGTCTGCAGGATGTTGTCACAGGCGTAGAAAATGCTGAACCCGTGACGGCATATCTGGATGTGGAAACCCCTACCGGCGCGGTATTTCTGAAAAAGACCTCTGAGGATGGCGTTGTGGAGGGCATCACCTTTACGGTGTCCGGCAACGGCGTCAACCAGACGGTGAAAACCAATTCCGCAGGCGAGATCCTTGTGGACGGGCTGGTTCCCGGCGTGTATACCGTCACCGAACAGAGCTATGACCGCTATGAACCCCAGAGCACCCAGCGTGTGACTGTTGTAGGAGGGCGTACCGCAACCGTGACCTTTAACAATGTTCTCAAGCGCGGCGATCTGGCGGTATTCAAAAACTCCGAGGACGCCATGAACGAGGGCATCACCTTCCACCTCTACGGAACCTCTCTTTCCGGTCTGCCGGTGGATGAGTACGCTGTGACCGACAGCGATGGCATCGCCTACTTTGGAAATATCCTCATCGGCTCCGGCTATACACTGGAGGAAGTGGATACGGCGGTAAAATATGTGATTCCCGACAGCCAGACCGCTGCTATCGAGTGGGACAGCGTGACCAACAAGAGCTTTACAAATATCCTGAAAAAGTGGAATGCCACTGTGACGAAATCAGATGCGGCCACCGGCACCGCCCAGGGTGATGCTTCCCTTGCAGGCGCTGTCTACGGCGTTTACAAGGGCGACCAGTTAATCGACACCTACACCACCGACGGCAATGGCCAGTTTACCACCGGATACTATGTCTGCGGAGATGACTGGAGCATTCGGGAGATCTCCCCGTCCGAGGGCTACCTGCTGGATAGCACCTCTTACCATGTGGGCGCGGAAGCAGAGAATTATACCGTGGAGCTGAACAGTACCACACTGGATGTAGCGGAAACCGTGAAGATGGGCAGCATTGCCATCATCAAGCACACGGACAACGGCGATACCCAGATCGAAACGCCGGAGGAAGGAGCGGAGTTTGCGGTCCACCTCAAATCCGCTGGCAGTTATGACAATGCCAGAGAATCGGAGCGAGATTACCTTGTTTGCGATGAAAACGGCTTTACCCAGACGAAAGAAATGCCCTACGGCGTATATACGGTGCATCAGGTGTCCGGCTGGGAGGGCCGGGAACTGATGGCGGACTTTGATGTGTTCATTTCCGAAAACGGCGAGGTTTACCGCTACCTCATCAACAACGCCAATTTTGAGAGCTTTATCAAGATCGTCAAGGTGGACGCGGAAACCGGTAAGACAATCCCTTATGCCGGTGCTGCCTTTCAGCTCTATCGCCCGGACGGAACGCTCATCACGCAGACCTTCACCTACCCGGAAGTGACCGTCATTGATACCTTCTACACCAATGATGAGGGGTATCTTATCACTCCGGAACGACTGGAATACGGCACGGGCTACTCTCTGGTGGAGATATCCGCACCCTATGGCTATGTGCTGAACGCCGAGCCTGTGTACTTTGATGTGACGGAGGACCATTCCGGTGAGGAAAACGGTGTCACCGTGGTGGAAGCTACCAAGTCCAACACGGCTCAGAAAGGTGTCATTAAGATCAGCAAGACCGGCGAAGTATTCTCCTCTGTGGTGGTAGCCGAGGGCGTGTATCAGCCGGTGTATGCGGTTTCCGGTATGGCCGGGGCCGTCTATGAGATTACTGCCGCTGAGGATATTTATACGCTGGATGGAACCCTCCGCTATTCTGCCGGTGAAGTGGTGGATACCGTAACCACCGACGCATCGGGAGCGGCTTCCAGCAAAGCATTGTATCTGGGCAAATTCCACATCCGTGAAGTGACAGCGCCGGCAGGCATGATCCTGAACACCGATGCTCATACTGCTGAGCTGGTTTATGCGGGACAGGAAATCGAGATCACAGAAACCTCTGCCAGCTTTCGGAATGAACGCCAGAAAGTCCGGGTATCTCTTTCCAAGGTACTGGAACAGAATGAGCAATTTGGCATCGGAACGAATGGCGAAATCACAGCAGTCACCTTTGGTCTCTATGCTGCCGAAGAACTGAAAGCGGCAGACGGCTGTACCATTCCCGCAGATGGGCTGATTGAAATCCTTTCCGTCAGCGCAGACGGCACGGCCTCCTGCAAAACAGATCTGCCGTTTGGCAGTTACTATCTGAAAGAAATGTCTACCGACAGCCATTACCTGCTGAACGGAGAAATCTACACCTTCTCCTTTGAATACGCCGGTCAGGATACCGCTCTGGTGGAGATCGCCGTCAATGACGGTACTGCCATTGAAAACAAGCTGATCTACGGCGAAATCAAGGGACTGAAAAAGGATGACAGCGGCAACGCCCTGGGCGGTGCGGTCATTGGTCTGTTCCGCGCAGATGAAACCAAGTTTACAACCGATACCGCCATCCTTACTGCCACTTCCGCCGAAGATGGCAGCTTTTCTTTTGCGAAGGTTCCTTACGGGAATTGGGTGGTGCATGAGATCTCCGCACCGGAATCCTTTGTGCTGTCCGATGAAAGCTGTCCTGTGACCATTGGGGAGAACGGTGCTGTGGTGGAAATCGAGATCGTGAACACCAAAATTCAAGGCACAGTGCAGCTCACCAAGGTGGATAAGGACTATCCCGATAACAAGCTAACCGGAGCGGCCTTTGATGTGTTCCGTGACAGCAACGGCAATCAGAAATTTGACAAGGACGATGAAAAGATCGGCACCATGGAGGAAGTCAGTACCGGCGTGTATGAGCTTTCCGGTCTCAGCTACGGCGGCTATTTCGTAAAAGAGCAGAAAGCACCGGAGGGCTTCTATCTGGATGAAAACGCCTATTATTTTGAAATCACAGAGCATGGCAAGACCGTCATTGTGGAAAACGAAGCCGGAAAGGGCTTCGTGAACCGGGGACAGGTTGGAAGTCTGAAAATTATCAAGACATCTTCTGACAAAAAGGTGGAGGGCTTCTCCTTCCGTGTCACTGGCCCCAACGGCTATGAAAAGGTGTTCACCACAGATCAGAACGGTGAGATCGTCATTGAAGGTCTGCGCACCGGCGATTATCTGGTGAGCGAGGTCAATGACAAGGCATCCGAAAGCTATGTACTGCCTGCGGATAAGAAATGCACCATTTTCGAGGGCGCTACCACCAAGGTGGAGATGCACAACGAACTGCGTGATACGCCGAAAACCGGAGATGAAAGCAATCCTGCCCTGTGGTACGCCATGATGGGCATTGCCGCTGTGGGTGCTGTCGCCTGCGGCGTTTTTGCTATCCGAAATAAGAAAAAGAAAGGGGGACGCTAAACCATGGAACTGAAAACCGGCATTGCGATTGGTCTGGTGGTATTCATTCTGGGCGCGCTGGTCTTTTTGAAGATCCGCTCTAAGAAGTGATGACCGGGGCGGCTGAAACGCCGCCCTTTACATATCGAAAAAGGAAGGAGCAAAGGTTATGCGAGAACGATATGAAAAGCGGTTATTCCGCCTGTTTGAAGAAGCCGGGTATTCTCCCATCTGCATCCTGACCATCACTCCGGAGGAAATGGTGGAGATCCCCGGCATCACCGTCCCCAATATCCGGGCGGTGCTGTATGTGCAGAACAAGGTGCTTGCGGACAAGCACCACATCCGAACCGGCCAGCGGCTGAAGGAACTGCTGACCAAGGCAGAAAGCGAGGTGTGATCCATGAGCGAAGAAACATTTGCCTACGGCGGCTATCACTTTATCCCGGAGCGCCAGTTTACAAAAGCGGAGAATGATTTTGTTTCCATTTCACGCCGTCAGCAGATCGACACAGAGCTGGGACTGTGCGAACCTGGCTATGCTTATGAGAGCAAATATCCCTATTCCCATGAGTCTTTTATGGCAGCTTCACCGGATAAGGAGTGCGACCTGTTTCGCTGCGTGGAGAATGGGAAGCTGTATCTGCCCTGTGAGCATGACCTGCAGGAGTACCGGGAACCCACCCGATATGAAAAGCACCGGGAAAGTGCCGACGCATACCGAAGCAAGGTGCGCCGGTTTACCCTCCAATTCTCCCTGCATGATGCAGAATCCAGAGAATGGTTTGAACAGCAGCCGGATAAGGGCGATTATCTGAAAAGTCTGATTTTGCAGGATAAGGAGCGACAGTTTTATTCAGAGCAGGATACACCGACTGTATCCATGGAGCCGGAAAAGCGCATGGCCGGGGACTATGAGATCATCCAGTCCTTTCTCATTGGCGATAGAGAGATCGTTATGGGTGAAAACCAAAACGCCGCCAAGGGTGAGCAATATATGTGCGCCTACTGTGACCGGAATGAGATTTTCGCCCTGCATACCGATGTTATGGTCAGCGATGATTTCTGTGAGATCGCCAAGCTGTATGCAGACCGCCTGGGTGAACAGGCGGAGAAAACCCGTATTGACCTGCTGACCCCGAAAATCCAGGGCATCCAGAATGAGCCGCTGACCCAGGCACAATGCGCCCCGGTTTCCCATGAGGACGACCTGAATAACCGAATTGTAGTTATCAGGCCGGAGGTGCTGCGCCGGGAATACCGCAGGGCTACCAACCAGATCAAGCTGTGCGTCGGTGGCTTTGGTGCTTCTCCAAACAGCCGTGGCTCTGCCTGCTTCTGCGTAGACCTGTATTCCGGGAAAACCAGCCGCTATGAGCGCATGGATGTGATGGGCACCCTGACGGAAGAACAGCTTCCCAAGTGGGCCGCCCACGGCCTTATGAGTTACCGGCAGGAACAGCGGCAAAAGAAAGTAAGCGCAAAGGAGGAACGCTGAAATGAGTGAACGAAGCAACTGCGGCTACACCATCGTCCAGTCCCTGACGATTGGGGACAGCGAGTTTGTGCTGGGGCATAACCCGGAAGCACCGAACCCCTATGTGACATGGAAATGCAGCAACGGGGATTATTACTTCTGGGGCCATTATTCCAATGACCGCATGGCCGCTGACCGTGATCTGCTGACCCGTGCCGGTCAGGAACTGGAACGACTGGAACAGCGCATGGGCATCCAGCCGAAAAACAAGGATAAGGAACGTGAGCGATGATGGAACCATTGTATTCTCCGTGGGGAGAAATCCAGCACTGTGAGGTGCTGGCACCCCATGTATTCTCTGTATCCACCGCCAGCCATGGCGGTATCATGGCAAACAGTAGAACCGCAAAGGCCATCTTTTCCAAAGAAGCACTGAAATGTGCCTTTCAGGAGGGCGGCTTTTACTGCTTTGAAGAAGATTGTGCCGCCCCGGTGGCTATTCGGGAGCTTATGGATCGAAAGCTCTATGCTGCTCCGGCCAATGAATACTGGAAGCCCGGCGCATACGAAAAATGTATCAATGACAGTGTGCAGTGCTATTACCCCGACTACTGGAAAGCCCGGCAGGACGGGAAAACACAGCCTGCGGTGCAGAAAAAACAAGCGAAGGAGGCAGAACGATAATGGAAATGACTCTAAGACCCATGCTCCCGGCTGAACGGAACTACTGCTATTCCCAGAGCCAGCAAATCTCCATGCAGACCGGGCTGATCGGCTATTTACGAGCCGATATGGACAGCGACGGCAAAGGCTTTTTCAGCTTATGGAGCGGCTTCCGTGACGATCTGAAAAGCGAGGAATTTAAGCTGGAGTTTGATGAGGTTATCAACGAACTGCGGGAGGACGGGAGTTTTCTCCATGACCGCAATACCATGGCCCGGTGCTGTCGCCGGACACCGGACAGCAGCTTCCGCAATGACCGGAATGAATACGGCTTCCGTGTGGATACAGAGCATTATTCCTATATGATGCGCCTGAATCCCAACAAGGGTGAGTACAATCTGTACTGCTACTGTTATGTGCGTCAATGGCTGGACCGGCATCTGCATCAGGCCGAGCGTGGCATCCGGTTCATTACACCGGATTACAAAGAACTCTTCCGTATTCCGGACGGTGATAAGGTTCGGATTACCCTGTCCACAGATGAAACCATGGACCGAGTGTGCCGGTATATTGACGATTACCATGTGGAGGTTGGAAATAACCTGTACCACATTTGCGAATTTGCCGAGCGCATGGAGCGAAACGGCAATACGGTGATCCCTCTGCGTTCCTCCCTACCGGAGCAATGTTACAGCGTTCTCCCCGATACGGGAGAGCTTATTATCATCAAGAAGGGGGAATCCGGGTATTACAGAACAGATATTGATATGGGCAGCAAGGCGGAAAACCGGGCAGTGGCAGAGGAATACAATGCAAAATCCGGCGTCAGCAAGGGGCAGGAGCAGGCGATGTCCGCCGGTTCCATGTTCGGCTGGACAGTCCCCGGCGCTGACCCCAAGAACTACGATGAGCAGGGTCAGCCTATCCGTCCCAAGCAGAAAGACAGGGGGGATGCCAGATGAAGCGGGAGCTGAGAACGCTCTGGGCAAGGCTGGGTATTTCCCTTCATGCCACAGAAGCTGAAATTGACACGATCCTGAATGAAAACGCCGACAATAAGGCCGCTGTTCTCTCAAAAATCTTTTCTGAGGGGCGTGTGGAGATCAACGGGGACAGCTATATTCTCGGCAATGTCATCATGGAATACAATCTGAAGCATGGCACCAATTACAGCCACATGGAGGCGGATCTGGAAACCGGGCGGCTGGATGGGAAAGCCATTCGTACCACATCGGCACGGCAAAGGAATCGAGGTGATGCACGATGAGCGAGGACAGGCACATTATCTGGAGCAACTACGGTCTGGACTATGAGGACTGGCGGGAGGATCTGGAGGACGAATACCCGGATCTGTCGGAGGACGAACGCATCGCCTTGATGTATGAGCTGAACAGCCAGTATCTGGACGATGAACGCCTGAATCTCAGCATCCGGCTTCCCCAGCCCATTTTGATGATTGCGGACATTGGCCGCTGGGATGGGCGTTCTATTGGTTATGGGGAAATCAAAAGCGGAAAGATCAGCGACTGCCTCTATTCTAATATGGATTATGCCACATGGTATGTGGATAAGCTGGGGGATCTGCGGTGCGATGCCGTTCACCATGACGGAACCAACCACTACCTCTACCGGGTGTATAAGCCCGGTGTGCGGGAATCCCAGATCGATCTTCTGAAGGACAAGCTCTACGCGGGCAAGGCCACCCGCGCAGACATTACAAGAGTGACCCGCAGGCTGGGCGATGACATTGCCAAAGTCTACGGGTTTTCCATTCCCAAACAGCGGCAGGCCGCCGCAATTTCGAGGTAAGGAGGAAAACACCGGATGGCGAGAAAATATGAGATCATAACGGAGCTGTACCAGCGGACGATCACCGGACTGACTGCTCCCCAGGAATGGCAGCGCTTTCTGACCACAGCCTGCCGCAACTTCCGCCTGTCCTTTGATGAACAGGTGCTTTTATTTGCCCAGCGCCCGGACGCCACCGCCGTCCTGACGATTGATGGGCCGAATGGCTGGAATCAGCGTTTTGGGCGTTGGGTCAACCGGGGTGCAACGGGCATTGCCGTATTCGACGGCGAATACAACGGGCGCTCCCGACTGAAATATTACTTTGACATTTCCGACACCCACCCCAGCCGCTTCGCAAGGCGAGTGCCTATCTGGACCATGCAGCCGGAGTATGAGCCGGAAGTGATTGAGGCACTGGAAAACAGCTTTGGAGAATTGTCCGAAAAAGAAGATCTGGCGTCGGCGCTGCTCTCTGCGGCGAAAAATGCCGTGGAGGACAATATGCCGGACTATCTGGCAGAGCTGCGGTATTACAAGGAAAACAGCTTTCTGGAGGAACTAGACGATCTGAATCTGAAAGTCACTTACCGCAATGCCCTGCAAAACAGCATCGGCTATATGCTGCTGGTGCGCTGCGGCATTGACCCCAGCGAATATTTTACCGACGATGATTTTCGCTGTGTGCTGGATTTCAGTACCCCTCAGACCTTAAACGCTTTGGGCACGGCCACCGGGGATATTTCCCAGATGTGCCTGTCGGCCATTTCCCGAACCGTGCTGCCCCTGCAGCGCAATCCCCAGAGCGTAAAACGCACATTTGCGGATGTGCCCCAAAACGAGTATTCTAATATCAGAACAGAAAACAGCGAAAGGAGCTATGAACATGAACGGACTGACATACACGATGCAGGGCGATTACAACCTGCCGAACCTCCTGCCGCCCCAGGAGGAAGAAGTGACCCTTGGGAAGTACGCATTGATGCGCCGCAGGTTCCTGAAACAGAACCGCAGGATCACCTACACGAATCTGCTGACCACGGGCAAGCTGAACCAGCACCTGATGGAGATCGAGCAGACAGCGAAAAACAGGATCGAGCAGATGCTGGCGCAGATGGCGAAAGCCGAGGGCGTGACGGAGGAACTGAAAGCCGCCGACCCGATGAAGTGGACCGGCCTGATGAACAACCTCAAACACTCAGCGGAAGAAACGGTGCTGGCGGAACTGATTTACAACTAAGCGAAGAACCTGATGAATTAAAAGACGAATCCAATGAAGCGGACAGCGCACTGCTGCCCGCTTTTTTGGATGAACGGCTCATCATGGCCATCGTTGCCAACAAAGACGATGATCTGAAATATAAAAAACAGCAAATCGAGCTGTATTTTTCCATCCATCCGGAAGAAGCGGAACGGGCTGAGTACCTGAAAGGGGCCTATCCGGACCGCTATACGGAGCTTCTGGTGGACGGTGTGCGTGTGGGCTATAAGCCCCAGGAGGACGGACTGCTGATGTGGGAGGGGGCTTACCTCTCCCGCAAAAGTGAGTCCGTTTTTTCGTGGGCGGTGGTGGCAGGATGGACGGCTCAGCTTATCGAGAAAAAGGAATACTTCGTCAATACCAAAATCACACCGCCGAAAAATGTGGACAGCCAGCAGATGAGCCTCTTTGATTTCGCTGGTTTTGATACCCCGGCCCAGGACGATACACCCCAGATGACCTTTTTCTCCAGGCCTGAACTATCTCAGCAGGTGATTGATACAGCTCTTTGTCTGGGCGGCAATGAAACTGACAGTCTGGAACGTATTTATGCCTGGTTTTCCAAGGACTATCCGCTGGAAGAAAACGCTGCCTTTCTTAAAAAGGAATACGGCAGGGACGGCAAAGGCTTTTTCCTGGGGGATCGTCCCTATGCGGTCTGGTTCGATGAAAACGGCCAGCGCATTTCCTACGGAAGAAGCGCATCTGCAAACCATGCGACCATCCTCTCCTGGGAGGACGCCGCTAAGCGTATCCGGGAACTGCTGGATATGGGCCGCTATGCGCCCCAGACGGTCATGGACCGTGCCGACAGTGTAGAGAAAAAGACACTAGCGGAACGACTTCTCCACCTTGTAGGGGATTTCTCTACAGAAGCTCATGAAGCTGGATATATGCCGACGGTTCAGGCGGTGTATGATACACGGGCAGGCTACCCGGATATGAACGCTCAGCTATCTGGGATGTTGGCAGACGGTGCAACTGTTCAGGGGATTATTGAGGAACTGACTGCTTTTCGGTCTGCGCTTTCCGAAAACGGAGAACTGCTTCGGTTCCATTATCACCGTCCCAGCGAACTGCTGGAAAGTCTGCGAGGCTTGCAGCGGGAAACCATTGCGTTTCCGGCTCCGGCTGCTATGGATGCGGCGCCCAAACAGTTTATTACGGAGGATGAGATCGATAAGCTGCTGATTGGCGGCGGAAGCATCCAGCACAGCAAATTCCGTATCTATTCGTATTTTTTAGAGAGGCACAGCCCGAAAGAAAGAGCCGACTTTCTGAAAAACGAGTATGGCATCGGCGGCCATGGCAGGATGGGCTTTGATGAAAACCATGACAGCAAAGGCATCACCTATGCCCGTGAGGACAGGCTGTTCCAGCCCTATGACAAGGTGGTTTTGCCGTGGACGAAGGTGGAAAAGCGCATTTCCGAGCTGATCCGTGAAAAACGGTATATGACCGAGCATGAGCTGGCCTACATTCCGACCTATGAAAAGGAAGAACTGGCACGGGATATTTACCATTTCTTTGACCGTGTGCCGCAGAACCACCCCCACCCTTATCCATACGGATTTGATTTCTATGACGCCATTAAAATGATCCAGCCACAGTTGGATGAGCCGGAACAGGTGGAGGCCATCTACCGGATGATGCTTCCGGTATGGGAAACAACGGCACAAGAGGATCGGGAGTACACCTGGCGTAAGCGTGGGTTTGAAAATCTGTCTGCCTTCCGGAATGGCACCTTCTCCCTGTTCGGGGAAAAGAAAGAGCCAAAGCCGATTGTGACAGCCCCGGCAAAAGACCCATACCATGACCTTGCCGCAGAACTGCTGCATTTCTATCAGGAATTTGATCCCTATGACTACCGGGATAACCTGGATCTGGGTAAAACGGATGCGGACGCACTGGAAAAGCTGACCCGGCAGCTCCATGAGCCGGACCAGAGGGCCGGTATTCTGGTAACGCTCCAGTCCTATCTGGATAATACCGACCCGGAGGAAGAAATCGCTGTTGATCTGGAACTTTATATGGAACAGATTCGGGATCTTCCGGTGGAAAAGAGCAGCGAAGAAATCCAGCGTGATGAAATCTTCCGGTATCTGCAGGAAGCCGGTCATGTGGCGTCCGATGAACTGATTGACAATGGCATTTCCGAGTATGCGGCCCACGGCGGTAAAGGCAATGCACAGGACATCGCATACTATATCGAGCGAGAATTTCTGCAGGAAGATTCGGTCAGAAATGACCTAAGTGCAGAGCTGGAAGAAGCCAGGGAGCTGATCGAGGAATACTGTCAGGAAGTCTTTGACCAAGGGGCGGATTTCTCTGACCTCTCCCATGTAGACCTTGCGTTCAGTGCTACCGCTGACAGTGAGCATACGGCGGAAATTTTCGCTGACCTCAATGCTTTTCGGCTGGTGTACCAGGTAGATGGCGAAACCATCTATGAAAATGCCTGCGAGAGCCTGTCTGACCTGAATGTGTACCTTGCCAATCTGGACTTTGATGTTATGGTGGCGCAGGCGGATGAATGGTATCAGCAGAAGCACACCGAGCGCACCGAAGATGTACCGGTAATCGCAGAGGCGGAAGCCACGGCAGAAACCATTGCACGGTATCAGTCGGAGGAAGAAACCATCCTCATCCAGCGTTATCCCAACGGCCAGTATTATAACCACTTTGGTTACGATGCGCAGACCGGCGTTGCGGCATCCACCGCAGGCGGCTTTGAAACTTTGGGAGAAGCTGAAAATGTGCTTCGTTCTCATCGCCCAACTGCGGTAAAGGTAGCGGAACCTGCCAAGGAACTTCCTGAAAAAGAAGAACCCTCAGCCCTTGCCCCGCCGAAGCCCAAACGGGAGCGAGTGGTGTTCACCGCCCTGCACCCGGAGATTCCGGCAGATATGCGCCGAAATTTCCGTATTACAGACAACGAGCTGGGTTATGGCACTGCCAGTGAGAAATACGCCGCCAATGTGGCTGCTATCCGCTGCCTGAAACGCATTGAAGCGGATGAAAGGCTTGCTACTCCTGAAGAACAGGAAGTATTGTCCCGGTATGTGGGCTGGGGCGGTCTGGCGGACTGTTTTGATGAGCGTCACGGCAAGTATCTGGAACTGAAATCCTTGCTTGACGAGGACGAATACGCCGCCGCCCGTGCCAGCTCCCTGACGGCCTTTTATACTTCTCCGGTCATTATCCGGGCCATGTATCAGGCGCTGGAGCAGATGGGCTTCCGACAGGGGAACCTCCTGGAGCCAAGCTGCGGTGTCGGCAACTTCATCGGGATGCTCCCGGAGAGCATGGCGGACAGCAAAGCCTACGGTGTGGAGATCGACTCCATTTCCGGGCGCATTGCCCAGCAGCTTTACCAGAACAGCTCCATTGCCGTAAACGGCTTTGAAAAGGTGCAGATGCCGGACAGCTTCTTTGATGTGGCCATTGGCAATGTTCCCTTTGGTGATTTCAAGGTAAGGGATAAAAAGTACGACAAAAACCACTGGCTCATCCATGATTATTTCTTTGGCAAGACTTTAGACAAAGTGCGTCCGGGCGGTATCGTGGCATTCATTACCTCCAAGGGCACCATGGATAAGGAAAACTCCGCAGTCAGAAAATACCTTGCCCAGCGGGCCGACCTCATTGGTGCCATTCGCCTGCCCAACAATGCCTTTAAGCGCAATGCCGGTACGGAAGTTACCAGCGATATTATCTTCCTGCAAAAGCGGGACCGCATGACGGACATTGAACCGGACTGGGTACATCTGGACACCGATGAAAACGGCATCCGACAGAACTCCTATTTTGTCCAGCACCCGGAAATGGTCTTAGGCGAGATGGTCATGGAAAGTACAAGGTTCGGTATGGACAGCACCTGCCGGGCCTATGAAGGGGTTGAACTTTCTGATCTGCTTTCCGAGGCGGTACAGAATCTTCATGCCCAGATCACCGAGTATGAGGTGGAAGAACTGGAGGAAGATGACCACTCTATCCCTGCCGACCCAGCGGTGCGCAATTTCAGCTACGCCCTTGTGGATGGAAAGGTGTATTACCGGGAAAATTCCCGGATGCACCCCATTGAGGTTTCCGTCACCGCAGAAAACCGCATCCGCGGCATGATCGCCCTCCGGGACTGTGTGCGCAGGCTCATTGAAGCCCAGACGGAGAACTACCCGGATGAGGACATCCTGAAAGAGCAAAAAGAGCTGAACCGCCTGTACGATGCCTATACCGCAAAGTACGGTCTGCTTTCCAGCCGGGGCAACAGCCTTGCCTTCAGCGAGGATTCCAGCTACTGTCTGCTGTGTTCTCTGGAGGTGCTGGATGAGGACGGCAACTTAAAACGCAAGGCAGATATGTTCACCAAGCGCACCATCCGTCCTCATGAAGCTGTCACCAGTGTGGATACCGCAAGCGAGGCATTGGCTGTGTCCATCTCCGAGAAAGCACGGGTGGATATGGAATATATGGCAGAGCTGTCCGGAAAAAGTGAGGAGGAACTGGCCGCTGACCTGTCCGGGGTCATCTTCCGGGATATAAGCTGTGCCGAGGACGCCGCCGCCATACCCAGAGCCTTTGTAGAACTGGAACAGTTTCCCTATGTGGCCGCAGATGAATACCTCTCCGACAATGTGCGCCGGAAGCTTCGGATGGCAAAAGCCCTCCATGAAGTGTTACCCGCCGAAAAGAAACCGCTGATCGCCAAAAACATTGAAGCCTTGGAAGCTGTGCAGCCGGTGGATCTGACAGCCGCTGAGATTGGCGTCCGCATCGGCGCCAACTGGATTCCGGTGGAAATCTACCAGAAATTCATGGTGGAAACCTTCGGCACCAGCCTTTATGCCAGAAGCCGCATCAAGATCCTGCGCTCCGGCGCTACGGGGCAATGGGGTATCACGGAGAAAAACGCAGACCGGGGCAATATCAAGGTATCTACCACTTATGGCAGCAAGCGCATGAACGCCTATGCCATCTTAGAGCAGTCCCTAAACCAAAGGGATGTGCGTGTTTTTGATTATGTGGAGGACGAAAACGGCAACAAAAAGCCTGTCCTGAACAAAAAGGAAACCGCCATCGCCCAGGACCGGCAGGAGCTGATCAAACAGAAATTCTCCGAGTGGATCTGGAGAGACATTGACCGCAGAGAAGAACTGTGCCATATTTATAATGAAACCTTTAACTCTATCCGTCCCCGTGAGTATGACGGAAGTCATATCCGGTTCTCCGGCATGAACCCGGAAATTACTCTGCGGCCCCATCAGGTGAACGCCATCGCCCATATCCTTTATGGCGGCAATACCCTGCTGGCTCATGAGGTGGGTGCGGGCAAGACCTTCGAGATGGTAGCCGCTGCCATGGAGATGAAGCGGCTGGGGCTTTGCACCAAATCCCTGATCGTAGTCCCCAACCACATCACCGAGCAGTGGGCGGCAGAATGGCTCCAGCTTTACCCGTCTGCCAACATTCTGGTTGCCACGAAAAAGGACTTTGAAACCCGGAACCGCAAGAAATTCTGCGCCCGGATCGCCACTGGCGACTACGATGCGGTCATTATCGGCCATTCGCAGTTTGAGAAGATCCCGGTATCTGCAGAGCGGCAGGCGGCGATTTTACAGCAGCAGATCGACGAGATCATGTTCGGCATTGAAGAAGCCAAGGCAGCCAAAGCGGAACGGTACACCGTCAAGCAGTTGGAACGCACCCGAAAATCTCTGGAAGCAAGGCTGGAAAAACTCAATGACCAGAGCCGCAAGGATGACCTTGTGACCTTTGAAGAATTGGGCGTTGATCGGGTGTTTGTGGACGAGAGCCACGGGTTCAAAAATTTGTTCCTCGCAACAAAAATGCGAAATGTGGGTGGTGTAGCCCAGACAGAAGCACAAAAATCCAGTGATTTGTTCATGAAATGCCGGTATCTGGATGAGATCACCGGAGGCCGTGGCGTGATCTTCGCTACGGGGACCCCCATCAGTAATAGTATGGTGGAGCTTTATACCATCCAGCGGTAC
>CAVEIY010000252.1:0-17901 GCA_963615825.1 Flexilinea sp. | reverse complement strand
GAAGTTGTGTGCTGTTCCAGGTGCTTCGATGACGCTCAGCAGTGAACGGCTGATACCTGCCTTCTCTGCCAGCTTTTCCTGTGACATTCCACGCAGCTTGCGGAGGGTCACGATGGCAATGCCGATTTGGATAAAGCGGTCATTATTTTTGAATGAAACAGTTTTACTCATGCGGGGTGTCCTTGCCTTTCGTGGTATGAGTAAATTATACTGTTTCTCCATGTTACTTTCTGTCTGAAATAGAAAGCGTTTGACATGATATAGTGGCAATGATATAATCCGAAACAGTCAGACGCTTTCTAAATACGACAAAAATATACTATTGCAGGCAAAAAGGACAACAAGATATGGACAAGCCGATTCGCTGTGCGGTCATCGGGCAGCACCCTATGCGATTTCCGTGGGGTTTTGACGAAGAAGATGCCCGCTGCCGAAAACTGAAAATCGAGTTGGCGCAGCAGATCATGGTGCTGCGCCAAGGTGGAGTGTCGCAATTCCTTGTGGCCTGTGACTGCGGTGTAGGACTTCACCATGCTGGAGAAATGTACCCTTATCTCCGCCGTGTGCGAGGTCGGCGCACCGGACGCGCAGTTCCGCGCCTACCGGCAGATCATCGATCTTGCGGACGTGGTGCTGGCGATCTATGACAGGGATACTCAAGCCACAGGTTCTACAGAGGAGCGGGCACTAATATTCGCAGATGAATTGCGCAAGCCTCTATTGGTGATACCCTCTGTACGGTTGGAAACAGGACAATTTGAGCAGGGTGATTAGTGTGATGTTCTGTATTGCCAGGCGGTATGGTTCAAACTCGACAGGTTTCTCATACGTTCATATGTAAGGGTACTCATATCTTGGCCGGAAAGAGAAAGAACCTGTTTTGTATGTCTATGGCTGGATGAGTGCGTTGCAAAACCGCGGATCATTGTTGCAAAACTGAATCGCAAGTGTAGCTCTGAGTGTATCATTATTGATGCATTCAGAGCTACAACTCGTCGAAAACAAGAGATGCCGTGTGTAAAAGTGAGAAAAAGCTCGGAAAATGGCGGTCATTATGAACAAAACGAAGTTGCACACAACTGACAAAATAAACAAAAAAATTGTAGAAAAAGGAAATTTAATGTATAAACTTAAAGTTGGCACGATTATTGCTATATATAATTAGCAAAAGGCCAATACCGTGCCGAAAGGCACAAACATTTTACAGAGGAGATAGATCATGGAAAAGAAAGTCGTACTCGGTATCATTCTGGGTGACCACGCAGGTTCCAGTCCGGAAATGGTTGCAAAGGCTGTACTTGCGAATGACGGGAAGTATATTCCTGTTCTTGTGGGAAATTTGGAACGATTCCGGATATCTTGCCAAAATGTGGCGGGATTTGAAAATCTTGACATCCGTCCGTTTGCCGGTCGTCCTACCGAGGGCGGCGTGAACGTGTGTTATTTCTGCGATGTTCCGGCAGGTCCGGATATCAGGTTCTCCACGGTAACATCTGACAGCGGCAAGCTGCAGTATGACAGCATGATAAAGACGATGGAGCTGGAGCGCGCCGGTATCATCGACGGCTTCTCCATGGCCCCCATTACCAAAGCGGCATTCCATGAAGCCAAGCTTCCTTATAGTGCTGAATTTGATCTGTTTAAAGAGTATTATCACGCCGATTCCTGCAGCGCCGTGATCAAGTGCGAGGATATTTTCCGCGCCACTGTGGTGGGCCACTGCGCGTTCCGGGACATTGTCAGCAAGCTGACGCCGGAGGGGATCGTTGCCACCGCCCACAAGCTGCTTGGCGTAATGCGCCTGTTCCTGCCGGAGGATCGTTGCAACATCGCCGTGGCGGCGCTGAATCCCCACGCTGGCGAAAACGGCCTGTTCGGCGATGAGGAAGCCACCATTATCCAGCCGGCAATCGATGTACTTCGCAATGAGGGTGAAAAAGTTTTGGGTCCCAGCCCTGCAGATACCGTATTCCTGAAGGCCCGCAGCGGCGAGGTAGGCGGCGTGGTGTTCCTGTATCACGACCAGGGCAACATTGCTATGAAGAGCTGTTTCTTCGGTGACGGTGTGCTGATTTACTCCGGCATCCCCGCCAACGTGGTCTCTGTCGGCCACGGTCCCGCTTACGGTAAGGCGGGCAAGGGAACGGCCGACCCCAAGAACATCATCTCCAGTATGGAGGTGCTGTATAATCTGGCTCTGAAGCGCCCGATGCACTGATATGGATACACGTATGATTACATTTCAAGATGATTATCTGAACATTTTTACTCGCAGCTATCTGTGGCAGACGAAGCACTATAACGTGTTTTTTGACGGAGGGCTTGCTTCCGGCGCTGCCGGTAAACTGCCCTACCTGCGGGATGGCCGGGAGAGCGTGCTGCTGCTGACCCACGGCCATTGGGACCACATCGGCTGCGACAGCGTGACCAAGGCCTGCGGCGGCCGTGTGCTGGTGGGTAAGGGTGACGAACGGCATATCACTGATTACGACTGGCTCTGGCAAGGACTGTTTGCCCAGTTTGCCGACGACTTTGCGCTGCCTGCCGCCCGCCATACAGTCTTTTGGTCGGAGGTGGGCCAGCCCATAAAGCCGGATGGCTATCTGGAGGATGGCCAGGTGCTGACCTTTGATGACGTGGCCTTTCGCGTGATCACCATCCCCGGCCACTCTATGGGCAGCGTGTGCCTGATGGAGGAAAAATCTGGCGTCCTCTTCTGTGGTGACGGCGTCATCGGAGACGGATTCTTCTCTGGATGCCCGCAGATCACGGATCTCGACGCCTATATCGCCTCCATGGAGAAGCTGCGGGCCGTCTCACCCAGTCAGATCATAACGGCCCACACCCCCATCATAGACGGCGAAGAATGGCAGGCGCTGCTTACGCGCAGCATTGACTGTGCAAAGCGGATGCTGGGCCAT
Source organism: Flexilinea sp. (assembly GCA_963615825.1). GTDB lineage: Bacteria > Bacillota > Clostridia > Oscillospirales > Oscillospiraceae > HGM13006. The sequence continues at coordinate 14,980 of CAVEIY010000252.1, read as the reverse complement.
GTGGAGAGCTACGCCGCCGAAAACGATGTTCTTACCGTTTCCGGTGCTGCTCAGGCCATTGCCAACGGAGAAGGCAAGGGCGTGGGAGGCGGCACCTGTACCACCGCTGTGGCCGCGCTGATGCGCATGAAAGACGAACGGGCACAACAAGCGCTGGAGGGCTATCTCCTTCGGGTATAAGCCCATAATCCATTTTCTGTATTTTTCGGCAAACGCCGTGAAATAAAAAATTAAAAATTTACTAGGAGGAACAAACAATGAAGAAGTTTTTGTGCATGCTTCTGGCACTGGTTATGGTGCTGAGCCTGGTCGCCTGCGGCCAGACGGAGCAGCAGCCCGACCCTGCCACTGACGGCAGCGACGCCAATGTCGAGAAGGTCGTCATGAAGCTGGCTGGTACCACCACCGCCGATCCCAACCTGGGCGAGTATCAGGCAATGCTGATGATCGAGGAGCTGGTCGAAAAGTACTCTGAGGGTACCATCGACGTCGAGGTCTATCCTGCTTCCCAGCTGGGCTCCAACGTGGAGTTCTCCGAGGGCGTGGCGCTGGGCGAGATCGAGGCTGCCATCTGTGGTTTCGACGGTCTGGGCAACTATGCTCCCGTGGCCAATGCGCTGTGCATGCCTTACCTGTTCGATTCCAACGAGGATGCTATGAGCAAGATTTGGGGCGACACCGATGTTCATAAGGCCCTGGATGAAGCCTTCGCCGAGATCAACCTGCAGATCGTGGGCTATGTGAACCGCCCCTTCCGCGTTGTCTGCAACACCAAGCATGCCATCAAGTCCCCCGAGGATATGAAGGGCCTGGTCCTGCGCAGCCCCACCTCCCCCGTGAACACCGCCATTAACTCCGCCATGGGCGCTTCTCCTGTTACTATCTCCTGGGGCGAGGTCTACACCTCCATGAGCCAGGGCGCCTGCGATGCCGTTGAGAACGCCATCACCGAGCTGCACTCCATCAATCTGGAGCAGCAGTGCAAGTACATCTCCGAGACCAACCACACCGGCGGCCTGATCCCCATCTTCGTCAGCAAGGCCTGGTTCGACGGTCTGGCTCCCATCCAGCAGGAAGCCATCATCAAGGGCTGCGCTGAGGTCACTGATTGGCGTACCAATGCCCTGCAGGAAGAGGTCGACGCTGCTTGGAAGTCCTTCGAGGATGCCGGCGCTGAGGTTCTTCGCGCAGAGGATATCGACTTTGACGCTTTCAAGGAAGCTACCAAGGACGTGGCTGCTGAGTTTATCGCCAAGGGCGACTTCACTCAGGAGTTCTATGATGCTCTGAAGGGCTGATTTTTAGAAGATATCTGTCAACTGCTATTCATCCGGCATGGGAAGAGGGGATACCCCCTCTTCCCATGCAGTCCTAAGTTGAAGGGAGACGGCAACGCTTTTTTGCCGCATCCCATCAGCTTAGGGCTGAGAAAAACACACTTGGAAGGAGAGATACTTTGTGAAGATCAAGAACACCGTGGACAGGATCTTCGGGGGCATCGTGAAGGGCTCTCAAATCGTTGCCGCCTGCTTTTTGATCGTTATGATCATTGCCGTCACCGTGCAGGTGATCGGTCGTGTGTGCCACTTCAAGGTGCCTGTCACCGAGGAGATCGGCACCTATTCCCTGATCTGGATGACCTATACCGCCTCCATTGCCGTTACCGCCAAGGGCGAGCACCTGACGGTGGACCTGTTCCTGAACCGTTATAACGATAAAACCCGCCGCGTGATGCGCATTCTTATTGACGCCATGATCGTGATCTTCTGCGGCATGCTGATGGTATTCGGTTTCATGCTGGTGGGCAACAAGATCATTGTCAACGGCCGTACCCCTGCCCTGCAGATCTCCCGCGTGTGGGTCTACCTGAGTGTGCCCATCGCCATGACCTTCAACACGGTCTATACCCTGTATGACCTGATCGTCGCCATTTATGACTTCGTCTCCGGCGGCAAGGTCACTGCCATCGAGAACGCGAAGAAGGCTGAGGCCGAAGCTGCGCTGCGCGCCGAAGAGGCCGAAGAGGAAGCCGCGATCCGCGCCGCCATGCTGGGCGACAAAACTGACGAGAAGGAGGACTGATTTCATGATCGGAGCGATTATGTTTATCCTGTTGATCGGCTTGATGTTCCTGGGTGTACCCATTGCGTTCTCTATGGGCCTTTCCGCCATCCTCATGCTGCTGATCAACGCCACTGCCACTCCCGTGGCCATTACCACCCGCGCTGTCAACTCTCTGGATTCCTTTACCACCATGGCCATCCCGTTCTTCATGATGGCCTCCTTCATCCTCACCGGCTCCAAGGTGGGCGTGAAGATCTTCCGCTTTGCCGGTACGCTGGTGCGTCACCTGCGGGGCGGCCTGGCTCACGTGAACGTGCTGACCTCCATGATCATGGCCGGTATGTCCGGCTCTGCCGTGTCCGACGTGTCCGGTATCGGCCGCATGGAGATGGACGCCATGGAGGAGGCTGGCTATGATAAGCCTTTCTCCGCCGCCGTTACCGCGGCGTCCTCCACCATCGCACCTATTATTCCTCCCAGCACCTCCTGCGTGCTGTACGGCTCCATCACCGGTGTGTCCATCGGCGCGCTGCTGATCGGCGGCCTGCTGCCCGGCATCCTGATGGGCCTGCTGCAGATGGTGCTGTGCTGGTTCATCAGCAAGAAAAACGGCTATCCCCTGCAGAGCAAAGCCAGCCGTCATGAGATCTGGGTCTCCTTCAAGGATTCCTTCGCCGCTATGATGATGCCCGTGATCCTGATCGTGGGTATCCTCTCCGGCTACTTCACCCCCACCGAGGGCGCCTGCGTGGCCACCGTGTACTCCATTCTGATCGGCATGTTCGTGTACAAGACCCTCACCCTGAAGAAGCTCTTCAAGATCCTGATGGATACCTCTGTGTTCGCCGGAGCCACGCTGTTCGTGCTTTCCATGGCCTCCATCTTCGGCCTGGTGCTGACCCACAACCAGATCCCCACCAAGCTCACCGCCTTCTTCCTGGGCCTCAGCGACAACAAGTACATCCTGCTGTTCCTCATCAACATTCTGCTGCTCATTCTGGGCATGCTGATGGAGGGCAACGCCATCTACATGATCATGGGCCCCATCCTGGGTATGCTGGCCGTGCAGTTGGGCTGCGACCCCGTGCACTTCGGTATCATGGTCATCTTCAACCTGACCCTGGGCCTTATCACGCCTCCTGTGGGTCTGTGCCTGTTCCTGACGCAAAAGGTCGCCGGTATCACCACACACCAGATGATCAAGAGTATTATGCCATTCGTATTGATGATGATCGCCTGCCTGTTCATTATCACCTACTGGCCGACCATCGTTGTCTGGCTGCCCAGACTGTTCCACCTGTGCTGAGGAGGCGCGTATGACAACTTCTTTTGACTATACCGGCACCGTCGTGGCCATTACCGGCGCGTCCTCCGGTATCGGCCTTGAGATCGCCAAGGCTTTCTATGAGGCAGGGGCTTCTCTGACGCTGTGCTCCCGCAGTGCGGATCGTGTGCGCGAGGCGGTGAAGAGCTTTGCCGCGCCAGACGATGCGCGTGTGTTCATTACCTCCTGCAATTCCAGTGTAGTTTCCGACATCCGTGCTTTCCGAGACGCTGCTGTGCAGCGTTTCGGACGCATCGATGTGTGGGTCAACAATGCTGGCATCGAGCATCCCTGCCCCACGGTTGACGTGACCGAGGAGATTTTCGACAGCGTGGTGCACACCAATTTCCGGGGCTATTACTTCGGCTGCCAGGCTGCGGCCCAGGACATGCTCAAGCGCAGAAGCGGCGTTATCATCAACATCGGCTCCGTCAACGCCGTTACCGTGGTGGTGGGTCAGGCGGTCTACGCCGGTACCAAGGCGGCCATCAGCCAGATGACCAAGTCCTTTGCCCGTGAGTGGGCACCGGATGGCATCCGCGTGAATTGCATCGGTCCCGGCTCGATCCCCACCAAGATCAACGAGGCCAAGTATAAGGTTCCCGGTGCTGAGGAGGCCATGTGCGCCAAGATCCCCATGGGACGGCGCGGCCAACGCAGCGAGATCGCCGACGTGGCGCTGTATCTGGCGTCGGATGCCTCCAGCTATATCACCGGGCAGACGATCTTTGTGGATGGTGGTCTTACACTGTGCCACGGCTGATATAATGCTTGCATCCATGGAACATTATGGGGTAAAATATTGGGAAAGAATCCAAAACATCCAATCGGTCTACCCCAGAAACGAGGACGGTGTATCATGCAAAACTTAAGAATGAAACCGCGAATCGGCTTTGTGCTGGGTGATCAAGCGGGAATTGGCCCGGAGATTGTCCTGAAGCTTCTGCGTCGTCCCCATTTTTATGACAGATGTCGGCCTGTGCTGATTGGCAATTATCAGCTTTTAATGGCTATGGCGCAGCGCATATATCCCGAATGCCTGCTAACCTCTTATCAGCCAGAGGAAGCCATGCGGGTAGATTGGGATGACCTGGATTCCCAGGGTGTCCCTGTCGTCAATATTGACGGTGATGTATCGCATGTGATTTTGGGTATGGTGACCAATGCTTCCGGGCAGATATCCTATCAGAGCATTGTTACCGGCTATGAGCTGCTGGAGTGCGGCGCGATAGAAGGCTTGATCTTGGCACCGTCCACCAAGGAGGCTATCTCCAAGTCCGGGTGCGGTTTTCACTCGGAATATGAGATTTTGGAACACTGTGCGGGTATCCATGAGATCCAAACTGCGGTGAAAGGCGGCGATGTGATCCGCATGTCCGCAGTGGGTCATGTGCCTTTCCGCGAGATCGCTACGCTGCTCTCTAAAGAGCGGGTAACGGAAACGGGACGGCATCTGGCCAAGTTGGTCACGGCCATCCGCGGAGAGCGGTCCCGCCTCCTTGTGGCGGCATTGAACAGTGTCGAAGAAGGGCTTGGCGAAGAGGAACGTGAGATCATCATCCCGGCCATAGAGCAATTACGAAGCGAAGGAATTGAGATTGACGGCCCCTTTGGTGCCGAAACATTGATTTTCCGCGCCCAGCGCGAAGGCTATAACGGCATCGTGTATATGTACCACGATCAGGGTAACATCGCGATGAAGGCGCAGATGTTCCAGACCACAGCTTGTATTTATACAAACCTACCCTATCCCGTGTTGTCCACAGGCCACGGAAGTGCCCTGGACATCGCGGATTTGGGGGTGGCGAATCCCACCAATATTTCCTATGTGCTTTCCGTTGCGACCGATATGATCCAGCGTAAGCGCGAGGAAGAGGTGTCCTTGTTGGCACAGGCATTATAAGCGCAGAGGTGAACAGATGAAAGAGTGCGGCATCGGCGAGAATATTCAAAGAATACTGGATGCAATGCGCATTCCGGTCATGCTGTGTGATGAAAATGGGGCGGAGATTTATCAGAACCGCCTTTGGCTCGGCATGCGTAAGACGCTGGATGCACACCGCAAAACACTGTCACAAGGTATTCGCGACGCCATGAGCCGCATGACGGAGGTTTCCACACAGACAGAAGACTTTATTCTTGCCATCAATCCCTTCCTTCGCGACGGTAAGGCATATGTAATGTGTCAACTGGTCATGGAGACAGGAGAGGACGCACTGCTGCGCCGTCTGGATGATGCTACGGAGCAAAACGACTCCTATCGTCAGCGGTTGTCGAACTTTGGCGAGCGCAACTACATTGCCAACAGCAGCCAGATGCTTCGTATTTTTACAAAGGCGAAGCAGGTGGCTGTCTATCCAACCTCCATCATGATTCTGGGAGAAACCGGCGTGGGCAAGGAGGTATTGAGTTCTTTCGTCCATAACAATAGCGACCGAAGCGATAAGCCCTTCATTAAGATCAACTGCTCTGCAATCCCGGAGCCGCTGATGGAATCCGAACTGTTCGGCTATGAAGCGGGAGCCTTTACCGGGGCACGGAATAAAGGAAAAAGCGGCTTGTTTGAGTTGGCGAATCACGGCACGATATTGCTGGACGAGATCGGTGATATGGCGCTCCCCATGCAGGCAAAGCTGCTGCGCGTCATTCAGGAGAGCGAGATCCGCCGTGTGGGCGGCTCCAAAGCCATTCCAATCGACGTGCGGATCATTTCCGCCACCAGTCGCGACCTGGAGGCTATGGTCACGGAAGGAACTTTTCTGGATGCGCTCTATTACCGCTTAAATGTTGTGGAATTGCAGATTCCGCCCTTGCGGCAACGCCGCGAGGATATCCTGCCGTTGGCGGAATACTATCTGCAGTTTTTCTGCGAGAAGTATAAGTTCAAGCGGGAATTTTCCCAGGCGACACGCGAATGCTTTAACCAGTACGATTGGCCCGGAAACGTTCGTGAATTGCGCAATACTGTGGAAAATCTTGCGGTATCCGCTGTGGGCCAGATCATCGACAGCGAAGATCTTCCGGCGCGGCTTCGCAAAAAGGGTGAACGTCCGGGCAAAGAAAAATCACTGTATTTGGCTGCCGGCGGCAGTATGAAGCAGGCGGTGGAGGAACTGCAAAAACAAATGATAGAAAGTGCGCTGCGCCAGCAGGGCAGCCTTCGCAAAGCAGCAGTGGCGTTGGATATGGATCCTACCACACTGCACAGACTGGCAAAAAAATTGCAAATCGAAACATGATGTCCGCTTTTGCGGCATCACCACTATGAATTTTGAAAAGGAGAATACATTATGAGTAAGATCGGTTTCATTGGCCTGGGTATTATGGGTACTCCGATGTCTAAGAACCTGAAAAAGGCCGGATATGATCTGCTGGTTTCTGATCTGAATGAAGCGCGCCTGAAAGAAGCGGCTGACTTTGGTATTGCCGTGGCGAAAAACGCCCGCGAGATCGCCGAGAACTGTGACATGATCATTACTATGCTGCCCAACAGTCCCCATGTGAAGAGCCTGCTGTGCGGTGAACAGGGTATTGGCCAGTACTGCAAACCCGGTACGCTCATTGTGGATATGACTTCTGGTGCACCTACGGATTCCAAAGAAATCTATGCTGAATTGAAAAAGTACGACGTGCATTTCATTGACGCCCCCGTGTCTGGTGGCGAACCGATGGCCGTGGCAGGCACTCTGGCCATTATGGTCGGCGGCGATAAGGAGGATTTTGAGCGCGCGAAGGATGCCCTTTTGGTCATGGGTGCTTCTGCCACATGGGTGGGTCCCATTGGCAGCGGCAATACCTGCAAGCTGACCAACCAGATCATCGTGGCGGTGAACATTGCTGCACTGGCTGAGGGCCTGATGCTGGCGGAAAAAGCCGGTGCCGACACGCAGCTGGTGTTTGAGGCCATCAAGGGCGGCTTGGCTGGCTCCAATGTGATGAACGCCAAGGCACCCATGATGCTGGCCGACAATTATAAGCCCGGCTTCCGTATCGATCTGCATATCAAGGACTTGACCAATGCTATGAATACCGGAGCGGCTTGTAACGCGCCGCTGCCTTTGACTGCGGAGATGCTGGAGATTTTGAAGAAGCTGTCTGCTGACGGCAACGGCTCTTGCGATCATAGCGCTATTGCCAAGCACTACGAGGAATTGGGCGGCGTAAACTTCGCAAAATAAACCGTGCAAAGAAAAGGGGGAAAGCGAAGCTTTCCCCCTTTTTCCGAAAGGAGAGATGACCATGAGTAAATATGTCCTGATTCCAGACTCGTTTAAGGGCACTTTGTCGTCGGCTGCCATCTGCCATGCTATGGCCGAGGAGATTTGTGCCTTGGAGCCCGACGCGCAAATTGTGTCGATTCCAGTCGCCGATGGCGGTGAGGGCACCGTGGAAGCATTCCTGACGGCGGTAGGCGGTGAGCGCATCGAAGTTGCCTGCAAGGGGCCGTATTTTGAGGATATCACCGGTTATTTTGCCATGTTGCCGGGCGACATCGCCGTTGTGGAGATGGCGGTGGCCGCTGGTCTGCCTATGGTGGGCGAACGCCGTAATGCCGAAGCCACCACCACCTATGGCGTGGGCCAATTGATCGCCGCTGCACTGGACCGTGGTGCTAAGCAGGTGATTTTGGGGCTGGGTGGCAGCGCTACCAATGACGGCGGCTGCGGCGCGGCGGCTGCCTTGGGCGTGGAATTCCGCAACGCGGCGGGAGAGACGTTTATCCCTGTGGGTGGTACGCTGAAGAATATCGTCTCAGTTTCACTGGCGCATGCACATTCTCTGATCAAAAACGTACCCTTTACTACCATGTGCGACATTGACAATCCTCTGTGCGGGGAGACCGGGGCCAGCGCGGTGTTCGGCCCGCAAAAGGGCGCGGACGAAGCCATGGTGGCGCGTCTGGACGCGGGGTTGCGGCATTTGGCGGACGTAGTGGCCCGTGATCTAAAGCGCGATATCCTGCACCTGCCCGGCAGTGGCGCGGCAGGCGGTTTCGGCGGTGGCAGTGTAGCGTTTTTCAACAGCGTGTTGCGCATGGGTATTGATATCGTGCTGGATATCACACAGTTTGACCGCCTGGCGGCAGACGCAGATCTGGTGCTGACGGGCGAGGGAAAACTGGATGGACAGAGCCTGCGGGGCAAGGTGGTCGTCGGTGTGGCTCGCCGCGCAAGACAGCTGGGCGTCCCTGTAGCTGCTCTGGTGGGCGCCAGCGAAACAGATGTTAACGCGGTGTATGACGAGGGTGTCAGCGGTGTTTTCCCTATCAACCCCATGCCTCAACCCTTTGAGGCGGTGCGGGAGCATGCAGAGGAAAACCTGCGCTTCACTGTGAGCAATCTAATACGATATACGGAGCGGCTGAGATGAGCGGTAGGATTTTTGGTCATATGCCAGACGGCAGGCCGGTACAGCAGTATGAAATTCACAATGGACGTATGACTGCGCGTGTTACCGATTTGGGTGCCGCGTTGGTATCTTGTATGATCGATGGGCGTGATGTTGCATTAGGCTATGAAACGGCAGAGGAGTACTTGAGCAACGTTGGTAATATGGGAGCCACGGTGGGACGATACGCCAATCGGATACGCAACGGGCGGTTTACCCTCCACGGAATAACTTATCAGCTGCCTTGCAATCGCCCGCCCCACTGCCTCCATGGCGGCAAGGTCGGCTTTCATCAGAAGCTGTGGCACATGACACACTGTACAGAGAGCTCCATTACCTTGATGCTCTTCAGCCCGGACGGTGACCAGGGCTTTCCTGGCAATCTGACGGTCACGGCGACTTATTCTCTGAGGGATAGTACGCTGGAGTTGATGTATACGGCGGTGTCCGATACAGACACCATTTGTTCTCTGGCCAATCACAGCTATTGGAATCTGGCGGGGCATGATGCAGGATACTCGGCGCTGTGTGAGCACATATTTACAATCCCGTCCGCGGCACTGTGTGAGCTGGACGGTGATACTGTGCCGACGGGGCGGTTGTGTCAGGTGGAAGGAACGGTGTTTGACTTGCGCCGCGGTGTGCGCCTGGGTGATGTACTGGATGACCCGGCGCTGAAGCCAACACGTGGTTTTGACCATCCATACGTTCTGCATGGAAAGTGGGAGCATGTAGCTTCGGTACGCTATGGCGATATTGCCATGGAGGTATGGACAGATGCGCCGTGCATGCAGGTCTATTCCGGAAATGGCCTATCGCTTATCCGTGGAAAGAGCGGAGTACAGTATGGGCCGCAGACAGGTTTTTGCTTGGAGACCCAGCAGTTTCCGGACGCGCCCAACTGCCCGTCGTTCCCCAGCGCCGTGCTGTGTGCCGGAGAGAAAAAGGTATACCGCACAGAATACCGTTTCATAAAGGAGCTTTGACACTATGGAAAAGCATCAAATTTTGGCCATTTACGGCACAGACTATACCGACATGACGGTACGCCTGCTGGAATCGGCCGACTTTGAAGGCCTGGTGCCTGATCGTCATGCCCGCATTGGTATCAAACCAAATCTGGTGGTAGCGGCTACGGCTGATGGCGGCGCGGTGACCCATCCGGAAATCATAGAAGGTGTGATCCGCTTTCTGCGAGGTCGTGGATATGACAATTTCTGCGTTCTGGAAGGCTCCTGGGTGGGAGATCGAACAAAACGTGCCTATGAGATCAGTGGTATCGGGCCGGTCTGTCGCGAGTGTGGGGTGGAATATATCGATCTGCAGACGGACAGCGCGGTGCAAGTGGACGCCAAGGGCTTCCGTGTGGATGTTTGCAGCAAGGCGCTTGAATTGGACTTTCTGATCAACTTGCCTGTCCTGAAGGGGCACTGTCAGACTGTAGTCACCTGTGCACTGAAAAACCACAAGGGGCTGCTTCCCAATCGAGAAAAGCGCCGTTTCCATGCGGAGGGACTCCATAGTCCGATTGCACATCTCGCCTCAGTATTTTCCTCCAATGAATTGATTATTGTGGACAATATCTGCGGAGATTTGGATTTTGAGGAAGGAGGCAACCCCGTCACCATGAATCGCATTCTCTGTGCACGTGATCCGGTGCTGGTAGATGCCTTTGCCTGCCGTACATTGGGCTACGATATGGAGGAGGTGACGTATATCTCCTTGGCCGAAAAACTTGGTGTAGGGTCAGCGAATGTAGAGAAGGCCGACCTGATAGAACTTAACAAGGGCACATTCGCTGCTCCGACGCGTACCACGCGCCGGGTCAAAAGACTGGCAGAATATGTGGCAGCCGACAATGCTTGCAGTGCCTGCTATGGTATGCTGATCCATGCGTTGGATAAGTTAGAGCGACGCGATGAACTTTGGGGCCATCAAGAAAAAATCTGCATCGGGCAAGGATATCGAAAAAAAGGCGGCGCGATCGGCGTAGGGAGATGTACAGAGGGCTGTGTCGTATCCTGCAAGGGGTGCCCGCCCACGGCTGCGGATATCCTGACGTTTTTGGAAAGTAACTGGCGGTAATGCCGCAAAAGGAGAACATACATGAGCAGAATGTTAAAAAGCCCCGCGAAGTATGTGCAGGGAAGAGGCGTTATGAAAGAGCTTGACCAATATCTGCAAGGAATGGGTAAGCACTTAATGATCCTGCAGACCGCGGGAGGTACAAAACGCAACATGGCAGTGCTGGATGCCTGCTTTGCCGACAAAGGATATACAATTGATTACCAAGAGTTTGCAGGGGAGTGTACCCGTGTTAAGATTGAGAATTGGGCGCAGCATTGCAGGGATATTGGCATTACTGCTGTAGTGGGAATCGGCGGCGGCAAGGTGCTGGATACCGCCAAAGGTATTGCGTATTATACGGGATTACCTATGGTCATTGTCCCAACCGTCTGTGCTACAGACGCACCGTGCTCATCTCTGAGTGTCATGTATACCGATGACGGCGTGTTTGACGCATATCTTTTCTTGGATGCTTGTCCCAATGTGGTCATCGTGGATACAGAGGTTATCGCGAAAGCACCGGCTAAAATGCTGGTGGCCGGAATGGGAGACGCTATGGCAACGTGGTTTGAGGCCCGTGCCTGCCACGCGTCCGGCAGCAACAACCAAGTATACGCCAAGCCTACTTGCGCCGCCACGGGCCTTGCCAAAATGTGTTGGGAGGTTCTGAAAGCGGATGGCCTTAACGCGAAGCGGGCGGTGGAGGTAGGAGCTGTGACAACAGCACTGGAAAATGTGGTGGAGATCAACACATATTTGTCCGGCGTGGGCTTTGAAAGCGGTGGCCTGGCCGCAGCCCATGGCATTCAGAAGGGGTTCACGGTGATCCCGGAATTGCACAGTGCTCTGCACGGAGAAAAAGTGGCTTTTTGTACCTTGGCGCAATTAGTGCTGGAAAACGCGCCTGTTACAGAAACTAACGAGGTGTTGGACTTTTGCCTGAAGGTGGGCTTGCCTGTTTGCTTTGCAGACCTGGGCTATGAGCATGTGGAAGCTGTAGCGGTCCACCGTGCCGCAGAGAAGGCTTGTGTGCCTGGTTCTACCATCCACAACTTGCCCTTTGAAGTTACATCAGATATGGTCGCGGACGCTTTGCTGGCTGCTGATGCACTGGGGCAAGCTTATAAAGAAAACCACGCATAGGATATTCCAAGTAAAACAAAAAGCGAGAGAAACCATAGCAATGCTGGTTTCTCTCGCTTTTGTGGTTTGTGTAAAACCGGCTTCTGATACTACTTGGCAAAAACAGGAAAATTACTGTTATAAAGAATATGTTGAGAATATACATTGCAAGGCATTGCAAGGCATTGCAAGGAACATGGTCAGCTATCCTCTGCGCCTGCGGAGAGAGGCAGAGGGAATGTGCAGGTGATTGCGGTATTTTGTAATAGCTCTGCGGGAGATCACTACACCAGCTTGTGCTAATTCTTTTTGGATATCCGCATCACTGCGGGGGTGATTAGGATCTTCATTTTGTATGAACAGGGCAATGCGGGACTCAATAGCCTGACGTGACAATGCGTTATCTGCCACGCTGCCGGTGCAGAAGTACTGTAAAGGAAACACGCCAAAGCGACACTGAAGGTGCTTACCCTGCAAGGCTCGGGACACAGTAGAGGGATGAACGCTCAGTTCATCCGCAAGCCGTGCGGCGGTCAACGGTTGCAGTTCTCTTGTCTGACCGCTGAAAAATGCAATGTGTTTCTGAAGAATCATGTCGGCACATCGCTGTAAGGTTTTGCCGCGCCGCTGGATATTGTCCAGCAGCCATTTTGCCTGCTGCTCTCTTTGATGCAGATAGGTAACGACTTCTGGACTGTCGGCTTGCTGCAGCAATGAACGATAATTGCTGCAGATGGATAGACGAGGCAGTAACCAGTCAGCCAGAACAGCAGTGAGCTTTCCGTCGGATTCAAGGATGACAACATCCGGTTGAATATATGGAGTGTTCATCTCTGGCGTAAAATCGGCACAAGGATTTGGCTCCAGAGTGGCGATCAGTTGTGCGGCATGAATTACCATACGCTCCGTTGTTTGCAGGACATGTGCTATTTCACGATACCGGCGCTGCCCTAGTTGGGGTAGATGATGTGTCACAATATCCATAGCCAATAATTCATGTGGATAGTGGCGCTTTAATTGCAAGCACAGGCATTCGGAAAGGCCTTTTGCGGCAATACCTGCTGGGTCTAGGGATTGCAGTTCCGTAATGGCGGCCGTTAGCATTTGCCTGTCAAATAGTTCCGCTGCATCGTTAATGTCCTCTGTCTGCAAATATCCGCGGTCATCAAGCAGGGTGATGAGATAGACGCAGCACCGAAGAAGCGGTGTAGGAAGTTTTTTGCGGGCAAGCTGTTCAGAGAGAAAAAGCGGAAGACCGTTGATTGCCGGATCGATTTGACCGGCTAGTTCCGTAGGTGATACAGACGTGCCTGCGGCATAAAGCGAGCGGTCTTGGGCAAATCCATCCAAGTGGCGACTCTCTGCTGGTTCGTACTCCAGCAGTGGATTTTCCAGAATTGCTTGCTGAATATAATCAGCCAGATCGGTCACTGGCATTTGCAATACAGTGATGGCCTGCAGCTGTTTGGGTGAGATTTTTTGCTCCTGACGCTGTCTGAGTTGCAAAGAAGCATTTTCGGATGAGGGCATGATTGTCACTCCTGACGTATGTATTTGGCAATTTTGCGTGCCGCCGTGGGCTGGGAGATACCCAGTGCCTTAGCCACCGCCACGGAGGTGCCGTATTTGGTGTAGGCGTCCCGGATGATGTGCCCCTCGAAGGCCTCCATCTGCTGGGCCAACGTGCCGCCCTCCGCCGGGAGGGGCAGGGGCGACGCGCCCATCTGCTCATTGGACAGCACCCCGATATCCACCACCGGATCCTGGGCGCAGATCACCAGCCGCTCCATCATGTTCTCCAGCTGCCGCACATTGCCCGGCCAGGGGCATTGCTCCAGATAGGACAAAAGCCGGGGACTCAGCGTCAGATCTTTGTGATACTCCTCGCAGAACCGGGTCAGAAACCGGTGGGCCAGAGGCAGGATGTCCTCCGGCCGCTGCCGCAGGGGCGGGATGTGCAGCCGTATCACGTTCAGCCGGTAAAAGAGGTCCGAGCGGAACAGCCCACGGTGCACCTCCTCCTCCAGATTGCGGTTGGTGGCCACGATCAGCCGGATATCCAGCTCGATGCGCTTGGTGCCGGATACCCGCTCGATGGTCTTTTCCTGAATGAGCTGCAGCAGCTTGGACTGGATGTGGGGCGGCAGTTCACCGATCTCGTCCAGAAACAGCGTGCCGCCATTGGCCAGCTCGATCTTGCCGATCTTGCCGGTGCTGGACGCGCCGGTAAAGGCGCCCTTTTCATAGCCGAACAGCTCCGATTCGATGAGGTTTTCGTGGAGCACCGCGCAGTTGACCTCGATGAAGGGCTTGCCCGCACGGTCGCTCATGGCGTGGATGGCCTTGGCCACGGCGCTTTTGCCCACACCGGTCTCGCCGGTGATAAGGATATTGGCCCGTGTGTTGGCGGTGTTCTGCATCAGCGTCCACAGCCGCTGCATGGACTGACTCTTCCACACCAGACTGGTGGCGGTGTTGCGGGTACGCAGCTCGGCGATCTCCTGGGAGTACTGGGTCAGAGAATCCTGCATCTGCTGGAAGTTCCGGTGGATGGCATTGATCTGCTCCATGGACACGGTGTTGAAGCATACTGCGTATTTCAGATTGCCCTCTCCGTCAAACAGGGGGATGCCCACGGTCATCACGTTGGTGTGGGTATGGTTGATGGTCTGGGTGGTGGTGATCTTCTTCTTGGTGCGGATGATCTCCGCCGTGATGCAGGGGGAAAAGGTGCCGTCCGCCTCCAGATCAAAGGCGGATTTGCCCACGATAGACCCGTGGGCGAAGCCGAAATTCTTCTCATACGTCTCGCTGACTTGCAATATGGTGCCGTTGGCATCGGACAGCATCATGTCGTCCGCCAGCACCAGGTTGTTCTGGGGACTGAGGATCTCAAACAGGTCATTCAGGTTGATGTCCTCCGGAAACAGCCGGGAGATACTGGATTCTGCCATAAAACGCCCTCCTTCTCTATTCACATATGATTATATGCTATTCACTCGTGAATAGCAAGGG
>CAVEIY010000251.1:15087-24913 GCA_963615825.1 Flexilinea sp. | reverse complement strand
AAGTTTATGAACTGGGATGGGCCGATCCTGACGGATTCCGGCGGATTTCAAGTGTTTTCCCTGGCCAGCCTGCGCAAGATCAAGGAGGAGGGCGTGACCTTCGCCTCCCACCTGGATGGCCACCGGATTTTTATGGGCCCCGAGGAGAGCATGCAGATCCAATCCAACTTGGGCTCGGACATTGCCATGGCCTTTGACGAGTGCGTGGAAAACCCAGCGACCTATGAGTATGCCAAGGCCAGCTGTGAGCGCACGCTGCGCTGGCTGGAGCGGTGCAAGAAGGAGCATGACCGGCTGAATACCCTGCCGGATACGGTGAATCCCGGGCAGATGCTTTTCGGTATCAACCAGGGAGCCACTTTCCCGGATCTGCGCATTTGGCACATGCAGCAGATCGCCAAGCTGGACTGTGACGGCTATGCCATTGGCGGCCTGGCAGTAGGGGAGCCTACGGAGACCATGTACGAGATCATTGAGGCGGTGGAGCCGTACATGCCGGCCGACAAGCCCCGTTATCTCATGGGCGTGGGTACACCCAGCAATATTATCGAGGGCGTGGCCCGGGGCGTGGATTTCTTCGACTGCGTGATGCCGGCCCGCAATGCCCGCCACGGCAAGCTCTTCACCTGGCAGGGGACCATGAACATCAAGAACGCCAAATACAAGCTGGATGACGGCCCCCTGGACCCGGAGTGCGACTGTCCCGTCTGCCGCAATTTCAGCCGCGCCTATATCCGGCACCTGTTTGCCGCGGAGGAGATCCTGGCCATGCGCCTCGCGGTGATGCACAATCTGTATTTCTACAACAAGCTGGCCCAAAAGATCCGGGATGCACTGGATGAGGGACGTTTTGCCGCATTCCGGGCGGAGTTCAGCGAAAAACTCTCACAAAAGATATGAAAAGAATCCGTGAACGACCCGAAAAACTCTTGCAATATTCCGAATGATTCTGTATAATACAGTCATATTGTAAAAAAGGAGATTATGCCCCATGTTTGAAATCGCATACGCGTCTACTTCCGGCTCCGCCTCCAGCGGCGGCGGAATGACTTCCATTCTGATGATCGTCGTCATGCTGGCCATTTTCTACTTCCTGCTGATCCGTCCTGAGAACAAGCGCAAAAAGCAGGCTGAGGAAATGCGCAGCTCCCTGAAGAAGGGCGATTGGATCACCACCATCGGCGGTGTGTACGGCCGCGTGGTCGGCATCACTGACCGCACCGTGGTCATCGAGACCAGCGAGGATCGCGTCCGCGTTGAGTTTGTGAAGTCCGCCATCGGTTCCGTGGGTACCCTGGAAGAGCAGGCTGCCGCTGCCGCTGCTCCCCGCCGCGGTAAGAAGGCCGAGGCCAAGGACGAGGCTCCCGCTGTTGAGGAAGCCCCCGCTGCCGAGGAAACCGCTCCCACCGAGGAGAACAAGACTGAGGAATAATCCTTTCATAAATCAGAACCTCCCCCAATATGCTGAAACAGCATGAGTTGGGGGAGGTTTTTTATGCGTATTCGGGATTGGATCAACAGGAACGTGGGCCTGGGCCTGCTGATAAGTCTGCTCCTCTGCGCAGCGGGGGCGGCACTGGGCGCGATACTGATGGACCGGGAGCTGCTGACGGTGGAGTCGGCAGGGAAGTGGATGGCATTTGCGTGGCTGCCGGCATCATTCTTTGGCTGTAAAGTCGCTCTGCGGGATGTGCAGGGCCGGCTTCCTCACGCCGCGCTGCAGGCGGTGCTCTTGTATTTTATTGTTTGGGCTGCGGCGCTGGCCGTCAGTGCGGTGCCGGACTTTCGGTCAAACGGATGGTACATTACGGGTGCCATTTGGGGCGGCGCAGCCTTGGCGGCATTGATGCCGGGCGGTAAAAGAAAGCGCGCCAAAAGGAAAGCTAAGCCCCGGAAGGGGAGGGTACGCAAAGGGCACTAATAGTCAATTTTACCAAAAATGCAAAACAGCCGGATTATTTTCTTCTGCCGACAGAATCCGATCACTTTCATATGGGACGCAAGATGTTGTGTGAGGCATACCGTAAGGAACAATATTTGGATAAAAATCGTCCCGGAGCAGCCGACCTGCGTCTTCATTTACGTGGTTAACATAACGCAGTTTACATAATATTTTGGCATAAATAGAGAAAATACGGAATCTGCCGCATTTCCCTTGCCCTTTTGAGAAAAAAGGCTTATAGTATAGATGTTTTCTTCTAAAGGAGATGCTCGTCTCATAGAATATCACGAGGTGAGTATCACATGAGAAAAAGTCGTTTGCCCAGGGCTGCGAGAGTCAGGCCTCGGATCGATCCGGCGGTCTTCTTTTTTAGTGCTTCCTTTTTGTTGGGGGGCATCGCTGGATATTTTTCCTGCCGTGCCATGGGCATCGACGCAGAGATCCGGACCTATCTGACCCGGTATGCGGAGGTCCTGTCCTCCGGCGGTGTCATCACGGCCGCTTCAGCTTTGAGCGTTGCCGCCGCCTATTACCGGGTGCCCTGCGTGGTGTTCCTTTGCCGGTCATTTCGCCGCGCGTTTTATTGGCATTGCGGCGTGTTTTTGCTGGAGGGCTTCCTTCTGTCCTTTGCTGTGTCCAACCTGACGCTGGCACTGGGGCAGGCGGGAGTGCTTGTTTCTCTGTGTGTTTTCGGTGTTCGTCTTCTGTTCGTTCTGCCGATCTCGCTTTCCCTGGCGCTGCTGGGCCGCCCTTCCGCCGAGGAGGGCTCCGGGCGGCGAATGCCGCGGGCCGGTAGAAAACCTGAAAGCAAGCAGCTCCGCTTTTTATTTGTTTATCCTGCGATCTTGGCGCTGGGCGTCATGGTCGAGCTGACATTTGTACCCAAGCTGGCAGCCTTTGCGCTGCTGCATATTTCGTAAAAGGGAGGTGAAAGTGTGACGGATTATTTGTCGCTTTACCGCAGCTATCTCACAACTGAAAAGCGCATGTCCGCAAACACTGTCAGCTCCTATATGCGGGATCTGAGCCAGTATGATCAGTGGCTCAAGCAGAAGAAGACCGACCTGAAGCGGGCCAAAAACATCCTTTTGCAGGAGTATGTGAAGCGGCTGGAGCAGCTGGGCAAGTCCCCGGCCACCATGAGCCGGTTTCTGGCCTCCTCCAAATCTTTTTATGCCTATATGTTTGCCAAGGGTTACATAAAAACCAATCCCACCGCTGCCCTGAAAGCGCAGAAGGTGCAGCGGAAATACCCGGAGATCCTGACCAATAAGGAAGTGGAGCTTTTTTTGGAGCAGCCGAAGTGCGTGGATGAAAAGGGCTTTCGGGATCACGCCATGCTGGAGCTGCTGTATGCCACCGGCATCCGGGTCTCGGAGCTGATCGACCTGGACGTGGATGACCTGAACCTGCCCGCGGGCCTCGTTGTGTGCCGCAGCAAGGGGAAAGAGCGGAGCATTCCTCTGTACCCCGGCGCGGTGAAGGCGCTGCAGGACTATGTGCTGCACATCCGGGAGCGCATCGTCACCAATGACGAAGAAAAGGCCCTGTTCGTCAATATGAACGGCGAGCGAATGACCCGCCAGGGCTTCTGGAAGATCATCAAGTACTACCAGGAAAAAGCAGACATCAAGAAGGACATCACGCCCCATATGCTGCGCCACTCCTTTGCGGCGCACCTGCTGGAAAACGGCGCGGATCTCCATTCCATTCAGGAGATGCTGGGCCATGCGGATATTTCCTCCACCCAGATCTATACGCATATCGTCAAAAAGCAGCTGAAGGATGTCTATCAAAAGGCGCACCCCCGCGCATAACACAAAAACTCCCGACGGATTTTATCCGTCGGGAGTTTTTAAGCTGTACCTCAGAGAACTTCCTTGATGGAGACCGCGATCTGGTCACCGGTGAGCCCGTATTCCCGCAGCACGTCGGCCGCTTTGCCGGATTGACCGAACTGATCGTTCACGCCGATCTTCTTGAACTTGCAGTTGACCTTGCCCATGAGGACCTCGGCCACGGCGTCGCCCAGACCGCCGATGACGCTGTGCTCCTCCACAGTGACCACCTTGCCGCACTTCTGCGCGTATTCCGTGACGCAGGCAGCGTCAATGGGCTTGATGGTGTGTACGTTGATAACGGCCGCATCCACGCCTTCATCGGCCAGCAGCCTGGCGGCTTCCAGCGCCTCGGCAACCATCAGGCCGCAGGCGAAAATAGCCACGTCCTTCCCCTCGCGGAGCACGTTGGCCTTGCCGATCTCAAAGGGATAGTCCTCCTCGAACACAGGGGTGGCCAGGCGGGCGGTACGCATATAGGCAGGCCCCTGGAACTCCGCCAGGGCGAAGGTGGCCTTGCGGGCCTCGTTGGCATCGGCGGGGACGATGACCGTCATCCCGGGGATCAGCCGCATAAGGCCGATGTCCTCCAGGCACTGGTGGCTGCCGCCGTCCTCGCCCACGGAAACGCCGGCGTGGGAGCAGCAGATCTTCACGTTAAACTTGGGGTAGGCGATGGAGTTGCGGATCTGCTCATAGGCGCGGCCTGCGCCGAACATGGCAAAGGTGGAGCAGAAGGGGATCAGCCCCATGGTGGAAAGGCCCGCGCCGATGTCCATCATGTTGCACTCGGCAATGCCGCAGTCAAAGAAGCGGTCAGGATAAGCGGCCTTGAAATGTTTGGTCATGGTAGCGCCGGCCAGGTCGGCGTCCAGGACGACGATCTTGTCATTGGCGGCGCCCAGCTCTACGAGAGCCTTGCCGTAAGCTTCACGGGTTGCGATTTTTTCACTCATGGTTTCAGCCCTCCAGTTCCTTCAATGCCTGCTCGCGCTGTTCGGCGTTGGGCGCCTTGCCGTGCCAGCCCACCTGATTCTCCATAAAGGAAACGCCCTTGCCCTTGACCGTGTGGCCCAGGATGCACTTGGGTACGCCGGGCGTATGGGGGGCGGCCAGAGCTGCCTCAATGGCGTCCAGATCATGGCCGTCGATCTCGTACAGATCAAAGCCGAAAGCCTTTATCTTGGCGGGCAGGTCGCCCAGGGACATGACTTCGTCATTGCTGCCGTCGATCTGCAGGCCGTTGTTGTCGATGATGACCGTCAGATTGTCCAGCTTGTAGTGAGCGGCGGACATAAAGGCCTCCCAGATCTGGCCCTCCTGGCACTCGCCGTCACCCAGCAGGGTAAAGACCTGGGTATCCTTGCCCAGTTTCTTGGCGCCCAAAGCCATACCCACGGCAATGGAGCAGCCCTGGCCCAGGGAGCCGGTGGAGGCATCCACGCCGGGAACCTTCTTGCAGTCCGGATGACCCTGCAGGATGCTGTGGAGCTGGCGGAAGTTGGCGTATTCGCTTCGGTCAATAAAGCCCAGGCTGGCCAAAACCGCATAGTAGCAGGGGGCGCTGTGGCCCTTGCTGAGCACAAAGCGATCCCGTCCGTCCCACTTGGGATTCTTGGGATCCAGCCGCATGTGGTTATAAAAAACGCTGGTCATAAGCTCCACGGCAGACAGGGAACCGCCGGGATGCCCACTGCCGGCATTGGCCGTCATGGTGATGATGTCGCGGCGCACCTGCCTGCAGATTTTGGAAAGTTCAGCCGTATTCATGAGAAACCTCCAATTCAATATAATGCATACAAAGATATGGTACATCATTTGCAGAATAAAGTCAAGATTTGCCGGGCCCGAGCTATCCAAAGTTTTGCGTGGGATTTCAGTGCCCAAAACTTCTTGTCTCAAAACCCTTGTGCTGCAATGTACTTTTACCTATAATATGGTTAGATATGTTGCTGCTGAGACGTGCGACGGAAAAGTGGGATTTAGCGAAGGTGTGTGATTATATGATGCAGAGAAAAAAACTGATAATATGGCTCATACTCTTTTCGGCACTCGCATTGATTTTTTGCCTGTGGTTCGACTTCAACTCATATGAAAGCCGATCTAAAACGATCCCTTGTGAGGATAGTGGCATTATTTTTTCCATCACAACATTCAACGGTGACAGCGAATCCAAGCCGTTTGTTAAATGCCTTGGACATACATGGCTGTCCATTGATAATCAGTCTGGTCATTCCGTGTATATAAAGGATTATGAAATCAAGCATGACGAAATGATAACCTTTTCAGTTTGGGCCGTTTCTGAACTTCCGGGGCTGTTTTTCAATTTAGAGGCGGACTATATTTCGGCGTATGGCCGCTACGTTGGCAGAAAAACATTGAGTATAAATATTGATGAATCACAGCTGAAAATAATTGAAGCGTATATCGGCCAAAGAGACAGATGGACCCTTAGCAAAAATTGCAGTTATTGGTCCGTTCATCTGTGGAACAAAGTAGTAAATGAGGCGTTTAGGCTAAAGACGCAGGCCTTTTTCTATACGCCGAAAAGGTTAGAAAAATCCTTTTGTGAATTCGATCGCGTTGAGGTAGATAAAGATTTTTCACGGGCGGGTCATATCTTTTGCTACCGTGACGGAGTCAGAACGGAGCTGCAATTATGTTCCTAAAAGTCATGAAATACAAAATCGTGCGGTTTCTTATATACACCGTCCTGGGCACTTTTTGTCTTTACAATGGGATTTCCTGCCTTGCCGCGCTATACAAGGCCGACAAGCAGCCTTATTTGCTTTCAGGGATGGAAAGGTTCGATTTCATGGGCTATTATATGATGGCTGCGATGCATGGAGCTATTTGTATTGCACTTGCTGTCATGTCCATTCTTCTTGTTAGATGGGACCGAAAAAACAAGGCGGAAGGTTTGATAAAAAACAAGACGGATGCCCCCGCAAACCAGTAAAACACCCCCTCGTGAGGTCAATTCTCACGAGGGGGCTCTGTGCTATTCAAGCGTTGAAAGCACCTCTGACAGCGGCAGTACTGTAGAAATTTGCTGATAGTTTGAGGCTGATCCCCATAAAAAGTTAATAGCCCATGCCGGCGCCCGTACAATATTTTCTATCGGAAGGGAAGAGAGGCAAAAGAGGATCATTCCTCGATTTTTCCTTTGATTTTAACATGTGACAAGGGGTTTGCCTTTGCAGCGATCCGGAGGGATTCATTGTCGATATGCGTATAGATCTCCGTGGTATTCAGGTGTTCGTGCCCCAGAACTTCCTGCACGGCTTTTACATCCACGCCGTTTTGCAGCATGAGAGTTGCGGCGGTGTGGCGCAGCTTGTGCGCAGAATACATCTGGCTGTCCAGTCCGGCGTCTGCCAGGTGTTTTTTTACCAGGTTGTGTACAGTGGCCCGGCTGATCCTTTGGTGATTGCGGGAAACAAACAGGGCGTCCTGATCTTTTCCGCCCACCACAGGCCGCACCTTCAGATATGCGTCCAGCGCATCCTTGCAGGCCTCGTTCAGGTAGACAATGCGCACTTTATTGCCTTTGCCCAGCACCCGGAGGGCGTCATCCTGAATATCGGATCGATTCAGGCCAATGAGCTCGGAGATCCGCAGCCCGCAGTTCAGAAAAAAGGTGAGGATGCAAAGATCGCGCTCCCGGTTCGGTCCGCCCACGTTCTCTAAAAGCTGTATGCTTTCGTCCAGGGTCAGATAGTGGGGAAGTGATTTTTTGATTTTCGGTGAATCAATGTCCCGGATCGGGTTTTCCGACAGTAAATGAACCTTATTGCATAGATAGTTAAAAAATGAACGAAGTGTAGCAACTTTCCGAGCCCGGGATGCCGCCGAAAGACCTTTGGCAGAATTCTCGCTATTGGGCTGCTGAAGCCGCTCGCGGCTGAGGTATGTCAGGTAGCTGTAAACATCTGTCAAAGTGATAGAGCGGATAAATTCGATGCCGATGTCACGAATGTCGATCTGATCCAATTCGCAGCCCGCAAGCTCCGGCTCGCGGAGTTGCTTGATGTACCGCAGGAAGTTGCGAAGATCCAGATAATATTCATCCACGGTTTTTTGCGAGTGCGCCTTGACCGTCTCGTGGTAAGATAAAAATTCCAGCAGGATCCTGGGTGAATCCGCACGGTAATCCATAGCCATATAGGTAAACCTCCGGGTGATTTATATAAAGTCATATCAAATGAAGCACTGTGCTATTTATGTACTATTCAATAGTATAACATGGTATATTCCATTTTTCCAGCCAAATGTGCTGTTCTCCTCCCTCCAATTAAACAAAATTTTTATTTTGTTTAATTGACCCTATTATCGGGCCGGAACTGTGCAAACTGCCCGAAGTCCTCCCCTCTCGGATCGGCTGGTGTCTGCTGGGGGCCCCGCGCGGGCAAGCCCTTGGCGCGGGGCCCCCAGTGTAACACAATCGCTATACGATGCAGAGCTGGATCCAGCCGGCAGCCGGCCACAAGTGTGTTACTTATACATCCGCTTTTGGCTCCTGCGCCACTTCTTGGAGGGCTTCAGGATGCCATCCATATTAGGCTGCTGCTCATTCCGGCGCAAGGACAAAATTTCCTCCTCGGACATCATATCCCCTGCTGCAAAGGATTTTTGCAAGTTACCCACACAGGCCAGGGTGTTATATGCCCCATAGTCCTTGTTGGTGACAAACCAGCACCGGCGAGCCACCGGCGTCAGCAAGCGCGGGGACACAGCGTTTTCCATCTCCCAAGCATCATAGATCGCCTGCCGCTGGAAGCGCCACAGCTTGTCACACTCCACCACGGAGCTGGTGACCTGACGCAGCAGCGCGTCCACATGGCCAAAGCGCTGGGCCGTATAATACAGGCTGATATGGTAGTGCCGGCAAGTCAACAGAGTATTCAAAAACAGCGGATCAATGTTGCTCTTAAAGTTCCGGCTGTTCATCTGGACGGAGAATTCGTCGCCCAGGACGATGGTAACGGTGAGCGTGTCATGCTCTTTATCGTACTCCCCGTTTTTCTCGGCGCAATGGACCACTTGCTGCAGGCTGACAAAATCGTCATAGGGTATCTGCAGGGCCACATTGGATAACACCTTGATCCGCTGGGTGACCCATGCCTTACGGTCCCGGTCATAGACCAGCTTGTCATTATAGCGGTTATACATGCCCACGACCTTATGCACAGCTGACAAGGTCTTACCCTTGCCAAACAGCCCGGTATAAGCGATCAGCTCACCGGAGGAGCAGTTATTCCAACCCTGGTACTTGATATAGTTATACAGATCCACCACGCCGTTATAGACCGTCTTGATGGGGTGGCAAACGGCACAGCGGAACGTGGGAAAGCTTACCAGGAGGACAACGACAATCAGCAATACAAGCCAAAACATCAAAATTTCCTCCAATTGACAATGGCCGAGGCCACGGCAGCGATGAGCCGAAACGCGCACACCACCAGGACGATGCTCACAAACACCGTCAGCAGGTACGGGATGAGCTCCTGCATGTTGGTGGGCGGGGTGACCCCCTGCCCGATGATCAGAAAAAATTGTGCAACTGCTGCACCCATTAAAACACCTCCTTGATGATCTTCCAAATGATCCAACAGAAAGCCAGGATCAGGAACAGGAGCAAGAAGCCCTCTGTAACGCTGTACTGCTCAAATGGTTTGGTCAAAAACTCGCTGGCCGTGGTGCTGGCGGCGTCAGACGAGGCCAGCACAGCGGGATCCTCGGTATACAGCACCGTACCATCCGAGTTATAGACGGTGATAGGATCCAGCGCATGGGCCGGGACGACCAGTACCAGCAGCAGAGCCAGGACAAGCAAAATTTTACGCATCAATCACTCACCCACTTTACAATCAAAAATACCACGGCGCCGGCGCCGATGAGAAACAAGATGATCTGCCAAAATGTAAAGGTCAGGTCATGGATCGTCAAAGGCATCTGCAGGATGCCCAGCACAGCGGCCAGGACTTCACCAATTTCGCTCATTTTGTTAACCTCCTCTTGATGATTAGGCCGACCACCAGGACGA
>CAVEIY010000251.1:0-15077 GCA_963615825.1 Flexilinea sp. | reverse complement strand
CGACAAGAGAGGTCTCCACAATGGCGATCCATTCGGCCGGCAGAAACGGGAAAAACAGGCTGCCAAGGTTACGCAGCGAGGCAAAGAAATTTTGGACCACGGACGTGATGCCGGAAAGCAGCCCGTCTATGTTATCCAGGCCATCCAGGAGGTTGACAACAAATGTCACCGTGCCCACGATCAGGCCGTTAATGGTGCTCAGGATGACATCCACCAGCCCGGACAGCAGTTTTAAAAGTATATCGATCATAGGTAACCTCCGTCACACATTTTTGCTGCAGGTTCCGGAGATCTGCAGCTCTATCCGTGTTACAGTCACGAGAAAAACAGCTTGCGGCCAATGATCCCAACGAAGGTACACAGAAAAGCAAAGCTCAAGGCAAGCTGCAGATCAGACGAGAGCACGCCCCAAAAGCCGGTGAGCCATGCAGGATAATCGCCGCCAAAGCTGGTGATCTGCGCCGTGAGCTCGGAAAACCTGGTAAACAGATCATTGATGCCGCCCAGGGTCTTGGTAAACAGATCTACCACCCAACCGATGATCTTACCGGCCAGGGTGCCCAGCTTGGCAAACAGCTTGACGATGATCTTTGCTATACTGGTCTCCCCGTAGTCCGTGGGAGCGCCGTCTCCGGTATGATCCTCGTAAGTCTGCCCGCAGCGGGAGCAAGTGTAAATGTCATAGCCGGCCTGGGTGACCTCCTCCGTCTCCGGATCCGTGACCTCCTCCACATACTCGGAGAGGATCCAATCATGATCCAAAGCGCCGACGATCTCGGAATAACTGTTACCGCACTTGGAGCAGGTGGAGACCATCAGGCCCGGGAGGATGCAAGTGGCCTCCTGCTCCATCTCCTGGGAATAAGTGTGCTGACAGGTGTACTCCCCTCCTGTACTCTGCATCTGATCCAGGATAGCATCCAGCTTAGAGGAGACACCAAGCAGGGTATCATTGGCCCGGCTGCCGTAATTGGTGGAGGCGTCCACCTGGTAGATGGTATTGGCACTATCGCAGAGGGCATAGCCATAGCCATTTGTAAGCCGCAAATTAATATTGCCAGATGCAGAGATATAGGCATGCTTTACGCCCCCGGCGAAAGTCGAGCCGGAGCGCTGCAGGACGGTAATTTTTTTGTCGATATAGTCCGTGTTGAGCCGCTCCACAATGGCGGTGGCTGCATCGTAAGGGATGGGCAATACAGGATACTTGTTGCCGTCTGCGTCCGTCAGATAGCCGCAGCAATAGGCCGCATTATTAAAAAGATTAACACTATCAGCATCCAGGGACAGGGACACGTCCGTAAGATCCACGCCCACGGTGAGGTTATTGATGGCCGAAATGACATCCGACAAGCGGGAATAAATGCTCTTGGTATAGTCCTGGTCCGCTACAAAAACCGTGTTATCCCTGCCGCAGAGGTAATAGATGTTGGAGGACGAGCGGACGTAAATATAACCGTTACTGTCGATCTGGCAGCGGGAAATAGTCACCGGCGAAGTACCGCTGCCATCCCGGAGGATCACCGTCATTTGCTTGCCCAGCAGCTCGGAATTGATCCGGGCAGCGATCTGCACGGCCATATTATAGGGGATAGTCTGCGTAGGGTATGCGGTGCCGGACGCATCCGTCCGATACCCACAAGTAAAAGTAGTAGTATTGAGCAGATCGGCGATGTTATCCAGCTTGCCGCCCAAGCTGGCGGCGTCCGAGTGCAGCGTGGATAGCCGGGTATCTATGCTGCCCAGTTTGGTCACGACATTTTTAGTCTGCTGCCAGGTGTTGTATTGCAGATCGGCAACGGTATACTGCACATTGTCCACAGTCTTGAGGAGCCGGCTGGAAGCCTGGGCGGCGTAATAGGACAGATTGCGGTTGGAGGAGACAACGGCCAACTCACGGACAGCAAAAATGCGGTTAGAGGTAGACAGGGCCTCATAGGCTGCGCCGCTGGGATTCCAGTCGGAGGGATCAACGACATAGGGGCCGCCCAGGCCCTTAATGTAGGACAGGCCCAAGTCTGCGTCATAGTAGACGCTGCATCGGATGTTTGCCTTGTTGAGATCGGCGCAGATATCGTTGAGGACTTCGGGCGACACATAGCTCTTGCCGGAGCTCATGGAGGTGAGCCAATAGCGGTCAAAGGCGGCGGATATGGCGGTACGCTCGTCTGCGGTGCCATAATAGTAGTCATGGCCCATACGGGCAAACATGGTGGGCAGGTCACTATAGACCTGGGCATCATAATAGCCGGTGGCGGCATCCGAAAGGTTGGAAACCTTGGAATACAGCTTTACCATGGCCGTCTGCACGTTGGATTGGAAGCTGGAAAGCGTAGTGGAGATGGTGGAGAGCTTGTCCGTCAGGGTGCTGCTGATGGTGGAGAGCTTACCGGCAATTTGAGACGGATAATTGCTTAAAGCAAACCGAATATCACCGAGAATGGAATCCGTATTATAAGGGGCGCGGAAAATATATCCTGTAGGCTCGGGCGTGCCAAAATACAATCCAGTATTATCCCAAATCGAATACCGGGTACCGGAGCGCGAATAGTAATAGCCAAACTCGCCAATAGACTGAATCACATAGCCACCAGCAGCAGAAGAATAAATGATCCGCGCAGGCTGGTACATATCATTCAAATTGAAAAGGGCATCCGAAAGCGCATCATAAGAAACATCTACATAGCCATACCCGGAAGTTGCCGAAGAATACCAATATTCCTTATAGGCGTTCAGGGAATCAGACTTTTCGCTGGCACTGGATGAGGCATCATTCCAACGGTTGATAGCTGTCTGCATCAACTGAGCAAGGCCGATAGCAATACCAGCCGCCGCTTCAGCCGCAATAGCACTTGCAGAGACAACAGAAGACGCAAAAACGCAAAAAGCCAATGCAATAGATATAATTTTCTTTTTCATTGCAAAGCCCCCCAAAAAATGTTAAAATGCGAAAAAAGGAGTGATGAAAACATGCCCTCTATTTTACTGGATCAAGGAATATGGCTATCAATAGGACTAATCCTAATCGGAATCGGAGTAGTAAAACTAGAAAAGCGAATAAAGAAGCTTGAAAGCGAGCTCGCATCAATCAAACGCGAAAAACAAACATCCGAAGCAGAAAAAAAGTAAGCCTTACTCCCCGGCCTGGTGCCGGGGAGTTTACACAGAAAGGAGAGAAACGAGCAACAGAAACAGAATAGGGCCAGGGCTCCCCCCTTGGTACAGAGCTACCAACACCACACCAAGGGAGGAGGCGAACTCATGGCCAACTTATTGCACGGATTCATCGACCTTTTTACAACGCCGTACTTTGTAATAATGATCCTGGCGGGGATTATTGCGGGACGGCTTGAAAAACGGAAATAAATCCGAAACAACCTACTTGAGGGCAGCGCTCCATCCGGGGCGCTGCTCTTATGTAACACGCGAAGATCTTCAGCTGCCGGGCACCTGGCGCCGAAATGTGTTACAGTCACGACCACCAGGCAAACTGGCACTCGAAGTTATCCCGGCACTGGCGGAACCAGCGGCAGAACAGGCAGCAGTGAGGACAAGTCCAATGCGGTGCCCTGCGGGTGCGGATCCAAAATTTCAGACGCTCACGCATCGTCTTCATCCTCCTCAACTACCACCGGGGCGGGCTTTTTCTTTTTGGGGTTCTTGGCCGGGGCCTTGCCGGCGAAGCGCTGGGGAAACAGGAAGCGCAGCAGACGGGTGATGACCCAGGTCATCAGACAAAGCATCAGAGCCATGAGAAACAGGCAGATCAGGACGATTACAGCGGTCACAAGGAATTTGATCATTTTTATTTACCTCACTTTTACTTTTTTGTGTTGCGCCAAAAATAGAAAAATACCGCAGCCACTACGGCGAAGATCACAGCCGAGAAAAACACAGCCAGGACATCGGACTGCTCATAGGAATATACAGAATCCATGGTATCAGTAAACATGGCCCCCACCTTCCGGAACAGGAAGCCGAAGTTAACGGCATTGATGGGGCTATTGTACCAGGGCATAAAACACCTCCAAAAAAGAATGGTGGGGTATGGGGCGAACCCCACACCCCACCAGGCCGCAGCTATCAGCCGCGGGCAGCGCGCTTGGCCTTGCGGAACACAGCAAAACCGATAGACAGCAGAGAGACGCAGATGAAAACGCAGAGAATGGGGTTACCGGTCATCACGTCCCACACGTCGCCGACGACGGTCTTGATGGAACTTACGTTGCCAAGGATGCTGGTCACAGTGGTGGTGGAAGAAGTCTCAGGCATGCCCTCCTTTCTAAAAATTATGGTTGCGGGGGGAGGAATCGAACCTCCATCTCCAGGTTGAGAGCCTGGCCAGCTAACCATTACTCACACCCCGCCATGTAACACGCTGTGCAGCTGCAGCGGAGCTGCATCCAGCCGGCAGCGTGCTGTTGATGTGTTACGTTATCAGCTGGGATAACGTCCGCTTGATAGCAAATAATTCATTTTCGATAGAACGGAGCGTCCGGGCTGAAATATCGTAGTGCTGGGACAGTTCCGCCAGCTCCGCCCGCTTACGCTGTATACGGTCCTCCAGCTGGTCCAACTGCCGCTCTTTCTCCGGCAGCAGCATATAGCAGTTATAGACCAGGCGCTCAAACTTCTGAGTGAAGTTATCACCCACCTGCTGCTCGATGATCTCTATGAGCTCATCGGAAAATCTGATCGATCTAATATTGCCCTTCTTCATGGGTCTTTCCTCCAAATTAGTCATAAGAGCCGGTAAAGCGCCGGAGCGCGGCCATCAGCCTCTCCAGCTCCGATGCTTCCTCCTCTGCCGCTGCAGCGTCCAGGCGATTCTTTTCCAGACGATCCATACAACGCGCTGGATCAAGCTCAAGATAGCGGAGCAGATCTGCACGCAGTCCCTCAAAGATAGCAGCATCAAAGGGCACCTCCTCAAAACATGTTTTCTTGATCTTGGCCGCTGTATCCGTGTGATACGTCCGTATCGCTGGGATCATGTCGGCCATGGCTACATAACGGAGCACCTCATACCGGCCCAGGTCCGGGGCCAGGAGATACGGCGGGTCCAGGGTGGCCGGGACGCCGGAGCGGAGCTCATATTCCACACGGGTCACTTCCCTGCCAATGTCCACATTGTAGTGATCCCGCATTTCCCGGCGCTTATCATATACGCGAGTATAGCCGGAGGATCCCCGGGTGCCGAAGTAATATGTACCGTTGTATGAGGAGCCGGTCTTGCGGGTCAGCAGACGAACGTCCTTGATGGGACGAGGGACATCCACCGTGAAGTCGATACGGGTATTATACCAGCAAAACATGGGACCGCAGATCTCTTTCAAGCGCCGGATCAGCGGCAGGATCACCGGATTATCCATACACTTGTTGGGGTTAAACTCCACCAGGCAAGAGTAATTGTCATCCTCCCGGGCCCCGAAGGGCTTGAACTTATGCAAGGTGATCCGGACGCCCCGGAAGCTCCACCAATACAGGTTACCATTGAGCCGACCCTCCCCTTTGTAGGGTGCCGGACACAGGCAGCACAGAGGAAAAATCACATCGGACCGAAAGGCCCGGAGGACGTTTTCGTCCGTTGGCGGAAGGTAAAGCCCTTCCCTGTCCGGATCCCTGATCCGGAGATCCCCCCAACGGAGGGGAAACCGGGGCCGGAACATATCGATAGAATACATCAGGCCGTCCACCTCACGGGCAAACGGACCATAGGGAATCTCGCCGGGAGGAGTAGGGCAGGTTTTCCGCCATTGCTTTATTGGATCCAAGCCCTGCCTCCTCCCTACTGTCAATACGCTATGTGATGATCCTTGAGCAGCCTTTCCAGGCGTCGGATCTCATCATAAGCGTCCACATACTGGTTTGCCATCATGGAAAACCGGTATACCTGCTGCTGTAAGCTCTCGTTTTTGGCCTCCAGGGCCTTTATACGGGCTTCATACTCCTCATAATCCGTATCCCTGCGGACGACCACCAAAAGCTCATAGCGGCCATCTGGGCGCCGTCTAAGGAGCTTTTCCAGTGCGGCGGTATGAGGGTCCATTACTTGCGCTTAAAACTCACAAGCGAGCCGCCAGGGCCAAACTCGGCCACATACTCGCCGCCAACGACGATCTGAGCAAAGGGGACCTGAGACGGATCCACGATGCAGGACTGGCCAACCTGGCCCTCAACCCAACGATCCTCGCCAAGGAAATAGACCTCCGAGAAATCGTAGGGCTTGCCGGTCTTCTTGCTGGTGCCGGCGCGGTGCTGCTTGCCGATAACTTTGATGATCATTCTTTGTCATCCTCCTCATAATTTTTGATCAATTCATTCACACAGTCGTTGCAGAGAAGGCCTTCAAAGCCTTCCACTGTATAAAGCATGGTCATCGAAAAGATGTACGGACGGCCCAGCCACTTGCACCGGGCACAAGTCCCCTTTCCATCCCCTTTGCAGCGGATGACAGGATAACCGCTCAAATACCTGGTCATGCAAGCACCTCCTCACCCTCACAGAGCAGGAACTGCAGACGCCGGGCACAGATACGGTACAGGATCGCGTAATCCACACGGTCAATGAGAGGATCACAGGAAGCCCGGGAAACCGTGTCCTGCAGGTCCAGCGGCGTCTGTGCGTGGGAGAGCTGCCGTTCGTAGTAGTCAAAACGATTTGATTTCATTCGGTCCATTATTTCAACCTCCTTAAATTTTGGGTCATATATGACCTCAAATTTTGCATCAAAAATGATACATCTGCATGCAGAATATCACAAATGATACATAATGTCAATACAAGGGGTGAATCCAATGAAAAAATTAGAAATATATATCGAAAACATGATTGATATTAGAAAAGAAAAGGGATACACGCAAGAAGAACTATCCAAAAAAATTGGATGGAGTAGGCCACAAATAGCTAGATACGAAAGCGGAACAAGTACACCCAACGTTGAATACCTGATAGCTTTTTGTGACTGCATGAAAATCTCTGCAGATTGGATTCTAAACATCCCAAATAACTACGAAAGGAGGAAAATAAAATGATCGTCATTTCCAAAGACGAAGTACTGGAAGCTATATCCTGGGCAATCGAGCAAAAATATATCAATGGTAATATTGAAATGCTATTCCGAGCAATAAATGAATGCGAAGAAAAGGAAATAGCTGACGCGAAATAAAAAGCAACCCCCATGCACTGCATGGGGGTTTTTAAGGTCAACAAAATAAATAGTGCTTTATATTTAGATATAGTCCAAATTTAGGTGTGAATCTCCCCATATTATACCGGGGAGATTCACTCAGGACTGCTGCGCCCATTTTTGGGTCCGCTGCGGCGGGGATCACCAAACCAGCGACACGGTGCGCCGTGTTTCCGCAGCCGTTTTTTTCCGTGGAAAACCCTGGCGGGTTTACGCACATAAAAAAACACCTGCTGGAGCTAGGAGCATGTCGCCAGCTGGCGCAGGGGCGCGTGTATAAAAGATCTTTTTTTGTTGGATCGGGGAACGAAAAAGCCGGGGGAGGTGCTGCCCTCCCCCAGCTCTGCGAACTGGACAACAATTTTTATTTTGTTTAATTGACAGTGTGAGAAGAATCGAAAGCGGCTGCACCTCCCTAGGCTGTCTGATGGCATACCGGACACGTCTAACGCGTCAACTAAACAAAATAACAGTCTTGTTTAGTTTGTTTTTTACGGTGGCCAACGTGGATGCAGTGTCTACCGGAATAGTTACTCAACGATACCAACGTTTATCGAAACCAGCGTGTGTGTCTGTGTACACACACGCTGGCTTTTCTTACCGCATCGGGACTGCTCATATGGCACCTCTATGGCGTGGCCTCTACCCTCTCTAGGGGTTATGTGTGCCGGGACTCTTTCTTCTACGGATGCACAACAAACAGCTTCTATAGACGGGCAATGTGGGTCTCTTACGTATGGTAAAAATCTGAAAAATTTTTCTTGACAAGTTTTGATGACAACTATATAATTCAAATTGACAACAATGTTTGTCAACCGGACAACAAAACTTGTCAATCGGAGGTGCGTATGATACTGCGAAATCGCTTGAAGGAACGCAGAGCGGCACTGAATGTCAATCAGCAGGAAATGGGGCGCTTATGCGGCGTATCGCGGCAGACGATCAGCTTGATCGAACGGGGCGACTACTCGCCGTCGGTGACCCTGGCGCTGACGATAGCGAAGGCGTGCGGCGTGACTGTGGAGGATGTTTTTTATTTACAGGAGGATGAAAATGGATAATGAAGTCAAGCAGGCAAACAGAAAGGCTATGCCGAAGTTCATACTTATTTTGATTGTAAGCGTGATCATCGGAGCTTTGGTAGGATATTTTTCCGCAATATATGGCCTGAATGGAATGACGCAAGGCCTGAAATATGCAGGGAAATTCTTCGGTTCCCACATTGCCCCGTGGCTTATGGCGGCACTGGCGGTTTTGCTTCCCGCCGTCTGCACGCCTGTCTATTGCAGCGCCAAAAAGCTGCTGGCTGCCTGGGACGGCGAGGATGAAGGTATCTCTGAAGCTGCGGAACAAAAGCTTTCCACGGTACTTTGGATCTCCAGCATGGTGCTGATCGTATCTTTTTTCCTAATGGCAGCGTCTTATTCCGTGGGCTTTGACGCGGTCGACAACGGTGACGGCCTCGATTTGATTTCCTTCAGTATTGCAGCGTTCGTTGTTATTATGATCGAAGAAATCCTCTTTCAACAGAAGGCTATTGACGCGGCTAGAAAAGTAAGTCCGGAGAAAAGGGTGTCTGTCTTCGACACGAAATTCCAAAAGAAATGGCTGGATAGCTGCGACGAGGCCGAGAAGATCATGATCGGCAAATGCGCGTATAAGGCTTTTTCTGCTGTCAACAATGTTTGCCTGATCCTGTCTGTTGTGCTGGCGCTGGGCGCACTGGTTTTTGATATTGGCTTTTTGCCCTCACTGGTGGTGTGTCTGATCTGGCTGGCCAACCAGGCGGTCTATTGCCGGGAATCCATTCGACTTTCCAAAGCCGGGTGCAAGATTTCCTGATGGATGGTGCTTCCCTGCCCTTGCCTATAAACCCTATAAAAATACCGGGAGACGGTGCCGTCCCCCGGTATTTTTTTGATTTCAGCAGCCCTTGATGCAGCGCAGGACGGCCATGAGGATGGAGTAATACTTGCTGTCGGGCGTATCGGCACGGCTGGTGATGACCACCGGGCAGGAGGCGCCGCAGATGGTGCTGGCCATGGTCTTGCCGGCTATGTAGGTGCAGGCCTTGTAGAGGACATTGCCGATCTCGATGAAGGGGACCAGCAGAATATCCGCCTGGCCGGCCACGGGATCGTGGATGGCCTTATGCTTCACGGATTCCATGGAAATAGCGCCGTCCAAAGCCAGGGGGCCGGAAATGATGCAGCCGGGGACGCCGCGTTTAGCGATCTCGGCGGCGGTGACGGTGCTGGCCATCTTCTCGGTGACATTCTCCACAGCGGAGAGGACGGCTACCTTGGGGCAGTCATTGCCCAGGGCCTTGGCTACGGGCAGGGCATTTTCCACGATGCCGATCTGCGTCTCCACATCGGGATTGATGTTGATGGCGGCATCGGTGATCATGACGAAGCGGCCCTCGTACTCGAAAATGCCGCACTGGCTCACCAGACGGCGGCCGCTGGCGGGGATCAGGCCCGTCTCACGGTTCAGGATGGCGCGGGCGAAGTTGGAGGTCTGCAGAATGCCCTTCATGGGGATGTCGGCCTTCCCTTCCTTCACCAGCTTGATGGCGATCTTGGCGGATTCCAGCTCCTCACCGTCAAAGTCGATGATCTCGTAATCGGCCTCACTCTCGCCCATGTCGTGGAGCATCTGGATGATCTCGGCCTTTTTGCCGATGAGGGTACCCTCCACCACGCCTCTGCGCTTGGCGTTGACCACGGCGCTCAGGGCCGGCTCGTCATGCGCATTGGCCAGGGCGATGCGCTTTTTCATATTCTGAGACAGAACATAGGACTCGATTTCCTTGAAGGTTGTAAACATATTTTTTTCCTCCCTGTGTACAGGATTTTTATAAGTTGATTATACGCCCAATTTACGGTAAAAACAACAGAAAATCTCCTGCCGTGGCAGAATAAAAGAATTGACTTGTAATTCGCCTGCCTATGCTGTATACTATAAACAATACACTAGGAGGTTGGGCTATGATTTGGAATATATTCTTTTACGCTGTCATCGCGGTGGGTGCGCTGCTATTCTTCGGCCTGCTCTATTACCGGATCGACTGGGCCCGCCATCCGGAAAAGTACAAGGATCTTGAAAACGACGAAAAGAGCGAATACTGGGACAAGAAGAAAAAGGACCAGCAGATGCGCGAAAAAAAGGCCAAGGACAAGGCGAAGGCCATGAAGCATCAGCGTCGGGTGGATAAGATCAACCACTACCGGGCCGTGGCCGGGAAGAAACCACTGGATCAGAATTTGAAAGAGAAAAAGTAAGCAAACATGCTCCGTATGGCATTGCCATACGGAGCATGTTTTTGTGTTTAGGGTATGCACACCTTACTTATAATTCGTCGTGGGCAAGGAGCCGAAGGGCCTGGCCGACGTTCTTTACCGGGATCAACTGGAGCTTACCCGGTGCGCGGAGCTTATCCGCCTGCTGCGCCGGGACGATGCAGCGGGTAAAGCCCAGGCGCTGCACCTCGGCCAGGCGCTGCTCCAGGTGGTTGATGCTGCGTATCTCACCGGAAAGGCCTACCTCCCCCATAGCCGCCAGTTTGGTGGGAATGGGCTTATCTAAATAGCTGGAGGCAACGGCGGTGAGAACGGCCAGGTCGGAGGCGGGCTCGTCCAATGTCAGGCCGCCGATGATGTTGAAGTAGGCATCGCACTGGGAGACCTTCAGCCCGCCGCGCTTTTCCAGCACCGCCAGGAGCATGGCGGCCCGGTTGGAATCCAGGCCGTTGCAGGTGCGGCGGGGATAGTTGGCGTTGGACGGGGCCACCAGGGCCTGCACCTCGGCAAGGACCGGACGCACACCCTCCATCACGCAGGTGACGCAGGAGCCGGGAGCATCCTCGGGACGGCCGGAGAGAAGCATTTCCGAAGGATTCTCTACCTCCCGCAGGCCGCTGTCCAGCATCTCGAACACGCCGATCTCGTTGGTAGCGCCGAAACGGTTTTTGGCGGCCCGGAGGATCCGATAGGCCATGTGCTGCTCCCCCTCAAAGTAGAGAACGCAGTCCACCATGTGTTCCAAGACCTTTGGACCGGCAATGAAGCCGTCCTTATTCACATGGCCTATAACGAAAACGGTCACGTTTCCCT
This sequence comes from Flexilinea sp., assembly GCA_963615825.1. GTDB lineage: Bacteria > Bacillota > Clostridia > Oscillospirales > Oscillospiraceae > HGM13006. The sequence goes on along the minus strand of CAVEIY010000251.1, from coordinate 3,773 downwards.
CTTTGGCCAGCTGCATCAGCTTCATGGTGCAGTCCTTCACCTGGCCCACGCTGCCTGCCGGGGAGTTCAGCTCGTCGTTATACAGGGTCTGGATGGAGTCCACAATGAGAACATCCGGCTGCTCCTGCTGCACGCACTCCAGCACATCTCCCAGATTCGTCTCGGACAGGACGTAAAGGCTGCTGCTCTCTGCCTGCAGCCGTTTGGCGCGCAGCTTCAGCTGGTGGACGGATTCCTCCCCGGATATGTACAGCACGCGAAACTGCTCCCCCAGCTTCTTGCAGATCTGCAGCATCAGGGTGGATTTGCCGATACCGGGGGCGCCGCCGACTAAGACCAGGGAGCCTTTCACGGCACCGCCGCCTAAAACACGGTCCAGCTCGCCCATACCGGTGGAAAATCGGATCTCTTCATCCTCACGCAAATCTGTAATGCTCTCTGCCTTTACAGGGAGCCTATTTAAAAGACTTTTCGCCTTTCCGGAGGGGCGTTTTTCCTCCGGCTGCTCTACAATGGAGTTCCAGGCGCCGCAGGCGCTGCAGCGCCCGGCCCACTTGGGTGTCTCATTACCGCACTCTGTGCAGTAGAATATGGTTTTCGCCTTCATTGTCCCTTCTCCGTTCTGCTCTGTAAATATCCGGACACGATAGCGGCGGAAAGACGCCGCTGGTGATCGTCCGTTTGCAGAAGCTCCGCTTCTGCCGAGTTGGACAGAAACCCGCACTCCACCAGGATCCCGGGGCTGCGGATATTCTTCATGAGATATATGGAATCGTCCATCTGCTTGGCATTTTTCCCATTGCCCTGGTTGACAGCGCTGTTTAGTGCCTGCTGCACGGACACGGCCATCTGCTGCGCCGGCTCCACGGCATTGTAAAAGACCTGCGCGCCGCGCACCTTGCTGCCGGGCAGGCTGTTTTGGTGGACGCTGAGGAGTATGCTCCCGGCGGTTTCATTCACCAGCTTGACCCGGTTGGACAGGTCGGATAGCTTCTTCTCCCGCAGGGTCTGCGCGTCCGGAGAGTATATGGCCTCCTCCCCTTCCCGGGTCATGATGGTCTCCTGGCCCACAAAGGCAAGCAGCAGCTGCATTTTTTGCGCGATGGCCAAATTGATGCGGCTCTCCGGCACACCGGAGGCGGACACGGCCCCGCCATCCTCTCCGCCGTGGCCGGCGTCTATCACCAGGACCGTCTGCGCGGTGACCGGTTCCGGAGAGACCACCGGCTTGTCCCGATGCACGGCAAAAACGCACACGGCGGAAGCCGCCAGAATTATTGCCCCGCAGATCACGGCGGCCGTTCTTTTTTTCATCAACACGATCACAGCGCAGCACCCCTTTCGGGTCAATATATGCGCCAGGATCCAAAGCTATTCTATCATATTTGGCGGCGTTTTGGAATCCCCTGTCCCCCATTCTTTCGCCGCGGCATAAAATGGATTGTTCCCAAGCGGAACAGAACCCTATGAGGAGGAGAAGTATTTGTATTCGGAAAAATCAGTTGCAGGGATGGAAACTGCCAACTGCGCCATGCAGCAGGGCTCGCTGCCTGGTGCCTGCGCATCATTGGCTTTTCCTTATATCCCCATGCAGGGCAAGAACCCCAAGCAGTATGACCGGCGCGAAGCCCTGCAGCAAGGAACGCTGTTTCCCGGCCTGGATCTGCCCTTTCAGCGGGAGCTGAAAAGCCGGTTTCCGGCCGTGAACAGTGCGCTTTCCGAGCTGATGGCCCTGGATTTTGCCGTGGATGAGCTGGGGTTATACCTGACCACCCATGCCGACGACAAGGAAGCGCTGGAGCTGTATTGGAGCTATATTGCCCTGGCCCAGGAGGGACGCAAGCGCTACCAGGAGACCTATGGGCCGGTGCTGCAAACCGATATAACACCCGGGAGCTACCGCTGGCTCAACGACCCGTGGCCCTGGGACGAAGGAGGAAATAGCTGATGTTTGTGTATGAAAAAAAGCTGCAGTATCCCGTGCGCATCACAAACCCCAATCCTAAGCTGGCGGCGGTCATTATCAGTCAGTACGGTGGACCTTACACCATTAAACTACAAATACAAAAAATACAAAAACAAGAGGCGGGCACTTGTTGGTGCCTGTCTCTTGTTTTTACCGTCTTCAGGGGTTAGATTTCCCCTTTTCCCCAAAAACATGATGCAGCGTAACGGGCGTATCGTCCTCGGTAGCGCACACAAATGTTGGGGCCACCCATTTCAGGATCAGTTTGCGTTCTTCCGGCGCAGATTTGGAGCCGGTCCAAAAGCTGTGCCAATGCCCGCGCCGCATATGGGGCCGCGGCGAGCTGTGCGTCCCGCCGGGACCGGCGCTTAATGCGATCTTTTTCCGATGCGCTCTTACAGCATTACCGATCCGCACGCCCACATCCCACTTCCGGATCTCAGCATAGCGGTCCTTGATCGTTACAGCCCTCCGGGTGTAGACTGCTTGTTCCGAGTTTGGTGCAATCTCTGCGTTCTGCGCACAGAGATAGAGGACGAGCTGCAGGACCCGGCTATAGATCTGTGCAGTCTCGCTTTGCGCTTTTGCCTCTGTAAATAGTGCGCGGCGCAATTCGTGCTGGCCATCCGGCACATTTTCGTATGCTTCGTCCAGTGTCCGCTGGATGCTTTCCTCTATCGTTCCCGCATCTATGTGTATGGGGACGCCGGCCGTTTGCCCGTCCGTCATCAGAAAAAGGAGTCGGAGTTCTCGTTCCTGTGTGTTGGCGTCATATTCCAAGTGGACAAAAAAGCCGTGATACGGTGTCCCCCAGAACTCTGTACCTGGCGCAAACTGCACATAAAAGCATGGATATGGCAAATGCATAAGCGCTTCAGGGTCCAGTTTTAGATCGTCCGCCTGCTCAAAGAGCAGCTCCTGCATATCCGCATCCATCACAAAGACCTCTTTTGCCATCCGCCAAGGGGCCAAGGCTGCAATGATCTGCGCGGCCTGGATCGCATCTGCGCGGCCGCTGTATGTGTCAGGGTAGGCCCTGGATGCCGCCGCACAGGCTGCGGCCATAGGCGCATAGCACCACGTCGGCCATGGCGGAAGCCCGCCCTCCCCGTTTGCAGCGTGGAATCGCTCCATATCGGCCCACGCGGTTGGGAATGCGCTGGTGGTTTCTTTTAGCAGTGACAGCGGCGGATATTCATGATTATTCCTCTTTGCCATATTTTCCCTTTTTCAGCTCCCGTTTAATCAGCATTTCGATGTAGTTTGACACGCTGCGGCCATCCGCTTCCGCGGCGGCCTGCAGCTGGGCTTTGAGATCCGGCGCAATCCGAATATCGAGACGTTCAGTGTTCATTTTAAATCCTTTCCGTTCTTTGTTGTACTTATAGTGTACTTCTCCCGCACACGCAATGCAACACGCAAGTTGCACAAACCTCCTCCACCTTTTTGTGTAAAAGATAAAAGCCGCGCCCTGTGAGGCACGGCTTTTGGCTGTGGAATCTATTTTGTGATTACCGGATATACCCGTCGAAGCCTGCGGCCTTGAGCTTAGCCAGCATCTTCTCCGCGTTGGCGCGGCTGGAGAATGCACCCACCTGTACGCGGTAGAGCTTGTCGGTGGTGGCCGCGGGCTTGGGCTGCTCCGGGGCCTTGTAGGTCACGCCGAAGTAGTCGCAGATGCCCCGGGCGATGGCTTCGCCGATGTCGGTGGTATGCTCCACGATCCACTGGGCCGTGGCGGCGTTGTCGTGGAACTCGCACTCCACATAGGCCGTGGGGGCGCTGGGCACCCGCACCTCATAGAGGG
>CAVEIY010000250.1:0-24920 GCA_963615825.1 Flexilinea sp. | reverse complement strand
AAACCATCACCATTCTAACATGGAGGTTTTTGTTTTTGCTATAAGCCTTTTTGCCGACCCCTAGTAGAACTAGGGGTTTCTTTGTCACTAAAGTGCCAAAAAGCACCCCCTGTGGATTGTAAAACCACAGGGGGCATGTTGTATCATCCAGTGTTTTTCACGGATTCAGGCGCCTATTTTACCTCAATCTCACCTGCCAAAAGCTGCTGCGTGTTACTGCCTCCAACCAGCACCTGTCCCGCACCCAGATAGACCTGTACAATCTCGTCTCCAATTCGTGAGCCGGTATTGATCACAGTAAGCGCCACTGTAATCCGTTCTCCCTGCTGCTCGACCTGCAAATCCTGATAAGAGAACTCCGTATAGCTAAGGCCGTAGTCAAAGGGATACAGCGGCTTTTTTCAGTGCCTCTGCCGGACGCTCCATCCGTTCCAGCCGCTCAAAGGAGCGCTCTTGATCGTAGCCGAAAATCAGATAGCTTCCGTTTCTCCCAGTCGAAGGATCAGCTCCAGCACCCGTTTTGCGCTTCTGCGGACCTCGGCTTCGGTCAGGCTGCCGCTCCGAATTGCCTCCATCAATTGCTCCGGCTCCCCAGCCGGCATCCGCACGTCATTTCCGGCACCAAGCTCCTTCGCATGCTCAGCGTGGTTCCACCAATCTGTCATAACAAGGCCCTGATAGTCCCATTCCTCTCGGAGGATTCCAATCAACAGCTGCGGATTTTCCGACGTTCTATGCCCATTGAGCGGGTTATAGCTGGTCATAACTGCCATGGGATTCTCGTGAAGCGCACAGTATGCAAAGCCCCAGAGATAGATTTCCCGAAGCGCGCGCTCGGACACTCTGGCATCGCATTCCTTCCGATTCCATTCCCGGTTATTGGCCGCAAAATGCTTGACTGTCGCTCCAACTCCCTGACTCTGAATGCCGCGAACCATGGCACTGGCCATCACCCCCGACACCAACGGATCCTCCGAATAATATTCAAAGTTTCGTCCGCACAGGGGATCCCGCTGAATATTCATAGCCGGTGTCAGCCAAAGACCAATGCCGTTTTCCAGCACCTCCTTCGCCCCGGCAGCACCGACCGCTTCCACCAGCTCCGGCTCCCAGCTGCACGCCAACTGAGACGCGCACGGAAACGCAGTTGCATGAATTCCCACCTGGGGTTCGATCCGTAGTCCCGCCGGTCCATCCGCCGTCATAATATTGGGCACACCATACGCTTCCAGGTTTCCGATGCCATAGGTATTTGCCGGTCCCCGGTTCGGCTGTCCGCCCAGCAGATGAACCTGCTGCTGCAGGGTTAGGCCATTCAAAAATTCATCCAGCGTAATTTCTCCTGCTGCTACCTGCTCTAAGGTCGGATGGGCTTCATTGAGCCATGTTTTATTCCACATTTCCTCCCGGGGAAGCTGATATTCCTGGGCTTCGGTAAGGCCTGGGTCCATCACCGTTTGAATGTTCGCCGGATCAAAGTCCGGTTCCTCTTGAAAGCTTCCATCCGCCTGCATTCGCCTGCGCAGTCCTGTCGGTACGCACCGTGCCTCCAGCTGTCTCAGAATCACCGTCTCCGGCACCACATAGGGTTGCGGAATGCATGCATCTACTGATGTACCGACCAGAAGCTCATAGGTCCCCCCGGGCAGCACCCAGGCGCTCTTTTGATATACCCCTATATCATCATAGCTGGCAAGCGCATATCTGGGTATCTCAATCTCAACGGTTTCCATTTCGCCAGGCATTAGCTCTCTTGTCTTTTGAAAGCCGCACAACGTCACCGCCGGTGTAGCAAGCTGCCCCTGCGGACGTTTTACATAGACCTGCACCACTTCTCTGCCCGGTCTGGCTCCAGTGTTCACCACGTTCACAGATACCCGGAGCATAGCAGCATGTTTCTCCAGTCCCAAGCATTCCAACTGAAAGGACGTATAGCCGAGTCCAAAGCCAAACGGCCAGCATACCCGCTCTTTTGCGCCAGGTATGGTTTCAAAGTACCGGTAGCCAACAAAAATATCCTCCTGATATTCCTCATAATCCTTCTGGGTTCCAAAGGTATTTGCCGTCGGCCAATCCTGATAGCGACGCGCATAGGTCGCCGTCAATTTTCCGCTGGGATAGGCATCCCCACACAAAATATTCGCTGCTGCATTGCCGCCCTCCATGCCAGGATGCCCCATCAGGAGCACAGCCTCGGTTTGATCGGCAAAATCGGTCGCTTCTATGGGTGCGCCAATATTTAAGATGACTGCAACATGCGGAAATGCATCCATCACCTGATGGAGCAGCTTCTGTTCCGCTGCGGAAAGCCTATAGTCTCCCGGCTGGTCCTTGTGGTCGATTTCTTCTCTGGCATACCGGCTGACGACAAACAGCGCCGTATCCGTCCATTCTGCCGCCTGCTCAAACAAAGCCTGTGGAAGTTCCGGCTCACTGGTTTTTCCTGGGAGCACTCCGCGGTCATATTGTTCCCGGGTATTCTGAAGATAGAATTCCCCCAAGGAAGGCAGCAGCGTCAATTTCCCCTGCTTTTCCTTGTTTCGCAGTCCCTCCAGCAAACTAACCGCGGGGTCTGATGTAACATCACCGGAACCACCGCCGCCTTTTACAAAGTCTGTCTGTCCTTTTCCGAAAACCGCCACTGGGCTTCCATGACGCAGCGGCAGCATGCCGCCGTTTTTCAGCAGGACCATGCCGCGCTCCGCCGCAGTACGCGCCAGCACCCGATGCGCTTCCGATCCGGTAACACGCCGTCCGTCCTTCCCCAGGGGCAGACAAGGCATATATCGGAACCGCGCCCATCTGTCTCTCTTCACCATATCATTTCCTCCGCCGATCAGGGAATGGGATTTCCGGCCGCATGATACACCGCATACCATTCCTTCCGAGTCAGTGTGATCTCCGCGCCGGCACAGCTTTCCCGCAGATGATCCTCATGCACCGTTCCCAGTACCACCGACATCTGCCCGGGAATCCGTAGCAGCCAGGCTACTGCAATAGCAGTTGGGGTGACGCCATACCGCTCCGCCAGGAGATCCAGCATGCCGCAAAGCTCCGGGTAATGGGTGCGATCTCCAAGAAACGGCCCCCCGAAGGTTCCCTTTTGGAAGGGGGACCAGGCCTGGATCATCATGTTCCGCGCCCTGCAATACTCAAGAACACTGCCCGTTCGGTCAATCCCCTGGGGCAGCAGCGTATTGGCTGCAATCCCACTATCCACCACAGGGGTATGCACTGCACTCAGCTGCAGCTGATTGAGAATCAGCCGCTGATGCACCGTCTGCCCAAGCAGCTCCATCTGCATTGGATTCTGGTTGGATACCCCAAAGTATCGTACTTTTCCGGAACGCTCCAGCTGGTCGAATGCCTCGGCCACCTCCTCCGGCTCCATCAGCACATCTGGCCGATGGAGCAGAAGAATGTCCAAATAATCCGTGCCAAGCCTGGAGAGAATTCCATCTACCGACTCCAGAATATACGCTTTTGAAAAGTCATAATACCCATCCCGGATGCCGCATTTGCTCTGAATCACCATGCGCTGCCGCAGTGCAGGCTGGTTTGAAATCACGGTAGAAAAGAGCCTTTCGCAGGCTCCGCCGCCATAGATGTCCGCATGGTCAAAATAGTTAATGCCCAGCTCCATCCCCCGGCGCACATGGCGTTCCAGCTCCGCCGGCGTCAGGCTGTCGATCCGCATACACCCCATGGCCAAGCTGGATACGCGAAGATCTGTTCCCTCTATATTGATATATTTCATTCTGTTGCACCCCGAATGTCAATAAAGTCCGTAAACCGGCACAATTTCCTGCGGTAGATTGCCCAACCGTTGGCCGCCCTGCTCTGTCACCACAAACACATCGCCGCAGCACATCGGCGCAAGGCCCTTTTTGCGGGCAATTGGCATGACCGCAATCACCATGCCAGGCTGCAGCGGCATATTCTCTGAGGCATCATACAGGCACGGCGTTTCCTCCATATCGTAGCCGATGGCATGCAGGAAATTGCTGTTGTCCGTCTCAAGTCCTGCTGCTTTGAAAAATTCATTGACCTGCCGGGCAACGGATTTCAGCGTAGCACCGGGTCTCAGCTGCTCTGCCGCCAGCCGCTGTGCCGACACCGCAGCATTCCACAGCTCCGCTGTTTCCGGCTCCGGTGCATCTGCCAGCACAAAGCTTCTGGCACACATGGCATACAGCGTATTTTCTCCAATGGCATGCACTGCAGTATCCACCCGGTCCCCTTTTTTCAAAACACGGCCCGGGAATGCCTGCTCCGGTTCCTCCGGTGTTCCATCGGTCCCCGAGCGAAGCTCCATCCAGCAGTCAATCCATCTGGTCAAGTCTCCGCAGCCATTCCGATAAAACAGGTCCCGAATCCGACTCACGCACTCATGCTCTGTCATGCCGCTGTGCAGCACCGCCGGAATCGCCCGGAACACCTGCTCATGCATCTGTACCACCCGGCGCTCCATTTCAATCTCTTCCGGACTGCGCTTCGTCCACAGCTGTTCAAAGGCAGCCGTCAGGTCCACCGCCTCATAGTCCCCCACATACGTCTGGAGATACTCGGCCAGCGCTATGTCCATCATATCCGGATAGATCAGACCTAATCTGCGGTTTCCGGCAGACTGGAAGCCATCCAGAATCAATGCCGCGTCAAATTCCGCCAGCTCCCACACCCCCGGCTCCACAGATGGGGTGACAGGAGAGCGGTGTCCCACCGCCCACTGGGTAAAACCGTCCACATCGCCGGTAATGTACATATCTCCATCCGCAAGAAGAATGTCGCCGCCGGAATAAATGCCATCGCCGCCGGATAGAATTCCGCCAAATCGCCCGCCTCTGAGATAGCTTCTTGGCGCACCGTTTCGGCTAATCAGCACCGCTGCCCCCACGTGATTATCCCGCAGCATCGCACGAATCGCCTCATGGCGGCGGTTCATCTCCGCTTGACTTGTATGAAAGAAAACGTCCTGTTTTGCAACGTATTTGATACTCATGTTCCGCCTCCCGCTCAGTCGATTACAAATAGTTCATGGGAAATCTTTGTGGTGGGAATGCCGCCATTGGGAGACACATAGAAGGAATCCGGAATCAAAATCACAGATTCCGGGCCGTCCGGGCCGTAGGAATAGGCGATATTCGGCTCACAGAGCAGATGCATATTCTCCTCAAACGGCAGGTCGCAGGTTGTCTCGTCCCGGACGTCCGGGCTTTCGGTTCGACTGTTTCCCAGCCCATGGCAGAAATTGCCGAACACCAGATTTCTTCCAATCCCCGCCGCATATTCCTGACTGAGCTTCATAATCTTTCGGCAGGTCATTCCGGGCCGCAGCAAATCCACCGCAAACTCCTGAATCCGTCTTGCGTCCTCCCAGGCTTTTTTCGTAAACGGATGCGGCTCTCCCATGGAAAACAGCCGTCCGGTATCCAGCATGAGTCCGCCGAAGCTGTTCATTTCCAGCATAATCTGCGCAATCCAGCCCTTCTGGATTTTTCCGGGTACATCAAAGCTCTGGGGAATGATCGGCACGAAGCGCGGATAGGCTCCGCCATCGTTTTCCAGACCGCATCGCATGGCAAATATCTGGATTTCATCTCGTCCGCAGCCAAGCTCCGTAGCATAGTGGGTCAGGTCAAGAATCACATCCCGCATGTACATGCCTTCCCGCATGATCAGCGGAACCGCCGCCATCAGCTTCTCCTGAGCATTGGCTGTACATGCAATTGCCTGCTGCTCTTCCGGACTCCGCACCACGCGAATCATCCCTACATCTACCCGCATGTCCACAAAGGTAAGTCCAGGCGCATCGGAAAGCAGTTCGTCCACCAGCCCCTTCCGCAGTGCATGCCGGTTGATAATGCCAATTCGATGGCTCCGCTTGACCATAGCGGTAAGGTAGTTCACATCCATTCCCCAGGCATATCGGATGTTATCCGCCACCGGAACGGGAGTTTTTACGCGGGTTCTGCGCTGCGGATACAACGTTGTGTCCAGCCTCTTCCCATATTCATGGCCATATACCACAGTCACGGTTCCTTCCCGATCCAGCATTACATAATCGCAGAGCATATCATAGGCCAGCCATACGCCAAAGCCCTCCAGCTTGGGATCGGCAATCAGGAGCAAATCCACATCGCGCTCTTCCATCTTCTTCAGCACTGCACGATGCCGCCGCTGAAATTCTCCCTCGCTGAAAAAGCATACCTGCTCATAGCGATCTACCGTTTTTTTACCCAGCTGCTGTGCATACAGCATACCGTATCTCCTTTCTCAAAGGCGCCTGTCGCGCTGACTGCGCCCGATTCAGACAGACGCCCTCAGGGAGAAGTCCCGTCCGCCGCATGGACGGGCGAACACCTTCTGCCCTCAGGGCGTCCTAATTTTCTTTTACTTTGTCACATAGCCTACCGTAACATCGGTGTTGTAGAACCGATCCAGAGCATCCTGCTGAATCTTCAGCACATCGTCCAGTCCCAGCTCTTTCAGCTGCGTCTGGAATTCATCCCAGGTTGCGTCCAGATCCGTTGCGCCGGTAATGACCTTCAGCGCATACTCTTCCGCATAGGTAGAAAGTTCATTATACTTGCTGGCATAGGAGGAGGAGACATCTGTCGGCACCGACAGGTTCACAAACTCATCCAGATCGTCCGCCAGATGCGTCTCCCAGATATCCATCAGCTCTACTGCCTCTTCGGAGATGCCCGCATTGTCCCGCCGCCAATCATAGCGGAAGGGAACATTGTGGAAGCAGCAATAGCGCACAAACTGCTGGGAGAAGCTATAGCCCTCATCCGAATGCTTAATAAAGTCCGCAAACTGCGGTTCACCGTTTGCATCCAGCGTATAGGATTCGCCCTCAATACCATAGGTCGCCAGCATGGAGCCCTCATCGGTATAGAGATAGTCAAAGTACTGGAGGATGATCGGAATCATCTCCTGAGGGCAGGCTGTGCTGATGCTGAGCACCGTATTGGTATAGGCTTTTCTCGACGGGCCCCAGGTACCGTCAAAGGATGCCTGAATCACCTGATTCTCTTTCGCCACAGGAATGGAAATACCGGTCCATTTTCCATCGTTGGCAGTCCCCTCGTTAATCATATCAAACAGGGCATTGGGGGTAACGCCGATTCCAACATCGCCGCCCATCATGCCGCCGATCAGATCATCATTGATGCCGGGGTTCTGAGACATAAAGTCCGCACCGATATAGCCATTCTGATACCAGTCGCGATACAGCGTCAGGTAGTCCCGGAAACTGTCCTGCGCCGGTCCAAACATCACCTTGCCAGCCAGCTGATACAGCAGGCCCTCATTATAGATATCAAAGGCAGGCATGATAAAGGCGTCCAGGCCCAGCATAAAGTTGCCGCTTCCCCACCAGGGAATGCTCACACCATGGTTCTGGAACATTGCCAAAACCTCCGCAAAGTCGTCCAGCGTAACAATATCTGATGCTTCGCCCTCAAAGCCATACTCCTTCAGCAGGTCCATACGGATCACAGGACCCTGGAAGGCGTCCTGGCGCGGTACCTTCAGCATGTAAATGCCGCCAATATGATTTTCCGGCGTAACCGAGCTGTAAAGGGTCATATCATCCACGGAACGCCAGTAGTTGTAGTTTTTATAGTATTCGCCGTAGTCCTCCAGCGGAACGATAATCTCTTCCTCAATGGCCTTGTCCAAACCGCCGGTATAGAAGGAAGAGGTGTCCTCTGCCGCGAAGGCATCGGTATACTCTCCGCTTGCCAGCATGATATTAAAGTTCTCAGCTTCTTCTGTAGCGGAGGAGAGTTTAAAATCAATATGTACGTTGGTGAGGTTTTCCATATAGGGATAGAACTTTCCCTCGTTGTAATCATTCATATTGGTACCGCTGAGGGGCTGCCCCTTAATCCACAGGGAAAAGCTCGTTTTCTCCTGGGACAGCGGCATTGCAACCGGGATATTTCCTTCCTGTACTTCCTGGGAATCTCCGGATGATGCAGCCGCCGATTGCGCAGATGGCTGCTGTGCCGCCGACTCTGCACCACTCGTTGTGCCGTTTCCGCAGCCTGAAAATGCGGAAAACGCCAGAATCGTTGCCAGAATAGATGCCAGTAATTTCTGTCTCTTCATTTGCAGAACACTCCTTCATAAGCTTTTTGATACTTTATCGTTTAAGTTATAATAGAAAATTCACCTCCACCCGGTATGTGCGAACCAATACAATCCCGTTAAATCCGCATGATTTGAACTGTCAAACACTGTATTTCGCGATATCAACGGCTCTCTCCATCATTTTCTCGCTTTCACACCGCCAGTTAGCTTAAACATTTAAGTAACGCTACAGTACCATAAATTTCGGGGTCTGTCAATGGTCTGACCCCGAAATTTTCTATGTTCTCTGAATTTTTCTCAAAAAATTCTGGAATGCAGCTGCAGCTGCACGGGCGCACGGTTCCCGTTCATCTGCTCCAGCAGCAGCCGGACACATTCCCGTCCAATCTCTCCGGCGGAAATATAATCGTACAGGACCCGCGGCGTGGACTGCAATGTATCGGTTACATGGGACAGCACCCCGATCTGAGGCATCTGGCTGTATTCCCGCTTTAACGACAATACATAATCCAGATGCTCGCACCAGCCAATCAGCATTCCATCATCTGGCCGCAGAGAATCAATGGCATCGCTCATGTCCTGGCAGCCCTCCTGCCAGGCTCTGGTGTTGGGGAAATCCGCCCCTACCTCCTGGACGCTCTGGTGTTTCGCCACCAGGATTTCTGACGGAATTCCCGCTTCATAAGCCGCCCGGTTAATGGCCTGCTGGCGTTCCCGGTCGATGCGCGTTGTATGGGCTGTGCGGTAATACACAATGCGCTTTGCCCCCTGCTGAATAAGCCGCTGGGTCATGGCATAGGCGCCGGAAAAGAAATCCGCATTGACAGAAGAAATCTTTCTTCCCGCATCCATGTTGTGAACGACGCAGGGAATGTTCATGCTCACAATTTTATCCTCGATACGGCTGTCCAGGGTATCATAGCCTTCTCCCATCAGAATAATTCCATCCACGTTGCCGGAGAGGTAGAAATTGATGCAATCCGGAATATTCTGCGCATCATGGGTCCCCAAATCAAGGCAGGCGTACTTTCCGTTTTCATTCAGCGCCTCCAATGCCCCCTGCAATGTCATGGCATAACAGCGCTTGTTGATGGAAAACTGTACCGAAATACCGATCCGATTGGTTTTATTGGATTTCAGCGCCCTTGCCGCATCGTTCCGATGATAATCCAGCCTCTTTGCTGCTGCAAGCACACGCTGTACCGTTTCCTCCGAGATGGGCTGATTGGGCGTTTTGTTCAGCACATAGGATACCGTTGCTGTGGAAACCCCGGCCTCTCTGGCCACATCCGCGATTGTGATCCGTTTTCGCATCGTGTCTCCCCCCTTTTTGTACCATTAAATCATATCCGGCCCCCGGTGTCAAATCTCTCTTCCGGGTTGCGCACTTCAATTGATATTATGAAATAAGCAAAAAGCCATTGTCGCTATCTTTCGGGGTCCCCATAAGATGCGGGGTGGAACCTTCTAAACAGCATGCAGGACGTTACAAAATTCCTATTTCAATCCACCCACCCATGTGGGGTGGGACACAAAGACCATTCATGTCACTTGTGACGGCAAGATTTCAATCCACCCACCCCATGCGGGGTGGGACTGCCGGAGAGTGCCGTAAGGGTGATGATTATCACATTTCAATCCACCCACCCCGTGCGGGGTGGGACAGCGTCAGCGAGTCCCTACTTGATTATAGGACAATTTCAATCCACCCACCCCATGCGGGGTGGGACCGGCTGCCCCAAAACGCCGGAACACACTCTATGCGATTTCAATCCACCCACCCCGTGCGGGGTGGGACAAAATTAGTCTCCTTAGCATCGCAAAGCTCAGGAATTTCAATCCACCCACCCCGTGCGGGGTGGGACGAGGAAAAGGTAAACCACCCTTCCCACTATCAGGATTTCAATCCACCCACCCCGTGCGGGGTGGGACTGTTTCCGTTTCTTCCCTCGCAGATTATGAGCTTGGATTTCAATCCACCCACCCCGTGCGGGGTGGGACGCCGATAATTTCAAAAGTCGCCTTTGCGACCTCGATTTCAATCCACCCACCCCGTGCGGGGTGGGACGAGATGGCGGAATGGACATTATTCGTCCGAAAGATATTTCAATCCACCCACCCCGTGCGGGGTGGGACACGATCTATGGGGTAGCCGGTAGATATGTGTGTGATTTCAATCCACCCACCCCGTGCGGGGTGGGACTGATGGCACCATTTACATCTATAGTCCATCCGGTATTTCAATCCACCCACCCCGTGCGGGGTGGGACCGCAGCACCAGTATTCCGTGTCGCACATATCCCGATTTCAATCCACCCACCCCGTGCGGGGTGGGACTCGCTAGGCTTGCTACCGTAGACAGAGCTTTTTTATTTCAATCCACCCACCCCGTGCGGGGTGGGACAAGCCGACGACTGAGACAGGCCAACCCAGAAGCATTTCAATCCACCCACCCCGTGCGGGGTGGGACCAAGCGCAGCGCAGCCCTACTTGATTATAGGACAATTTCAATCCACCCACCCCGTGCGGGGTGGGACGGACAGCAGCCGGAAACGGCGATATAATAGCATTATTTCAATCCACCCACCCCGTGCGGGGTGGGACCATGACACCAACAGAAATTCTAAAAGATCTGATTATTTCAATCCACCCACCCCGTGCGGGGTGGGACCAATAAATACGCGGTTCTCTGCCAAAAGGAAACTCATTTCAATCCACCCACCCCGTGCGGGGTGGGACGCCTCACCTCCTGGGTTAAGCATACCGCAGCTGGATTTCAATCCACCCACCCCGTGCGGGGTGGGACCGTAAAGCGTACATATGCGGAGCGGTACACCCGGATTTCAATCCACCCACCCCGTGCGGGGTGGGACCGGAAAGCGTACATCTGCTGCACGGCACACCCGGATTTCAATCCACCCACCCCGTGCGGGGTGGGACGCTGTTTTTGATGGTGGAGGACCCCAAAAACGTATTTCAATCCACCCACCCCGTGCGGGGTGGGACGATGCCACATACACATCAATCCTCCGATTATGGATTTCAATCCACCCACCCCGTGCGGGGTGGGACGCGACTGGTGCGCGTCCCTACTTGATTATAGGACAATTTCAATCCACCCACCCCGTGCGGGGTGGGACAGCAAAAGTTCACAAAACAGGCCGTGAAACTTCTGCGCAATTGACAAAATACAAGAATATTTCTCCGGCCATCTCGCCTTCTCCGCGATTTCCCCGGCAATCACTCTGCATTTTATCACAATATTTCTGTGCGAACCAACCGGGGCGCGCCTGTTCGCTTCCCCTTCGCACACCTTAAATCATCAGCACCCCCTCAGGCTCATACGCGCTCTTAATTCCAAAATGTTCAATTTTTGTCTGGTAGCGGTTGCCTAGATAATAGAACCGCAGACTATCCTTTTTCTCGTCCATAATGCCCCGCAGCTTATGCTGGAGCTGCTTACACTGGGCCGCATCCAGCACGCATTCAAACACAGAGTTCTGCACCCGCTGGCCATAGTTTACGCACTGCTTCGCAATCAACCGCAGACGCTTCCGCCCAGCTACATCCTCCGTATTCACATCATAAGTAATCAGCACCATCATAAAACCGCCTCATTTCCACAAAAACGGCGGATAAGCATCCAAATCTCCCCGGAGGAAACGGCTCAGCAGCAGAGCCTGCATATACGGCACCAGTCCCCAGGGCATTTTCTCCCCCAGGTAGGGATGGGTGATGGTCTCCTGCTTGCGCTCCTGCCAGCTTTTCAGGAATTTCCGCCGGGCATCGTCCGTCATCCGTACCGCGCCGTCCTCCGCCTGCTCAAAGTCGCTGGGCTGCATCACACGGTTGTTGATCATTGTTAACACAAAGCGATCCGCAAAGCACGGGCGCAGTTCCTCCATCAAATCCAGGGCTAAGGAGGTTCGACCCGGCCTGTCCCGATGCAAAAAGCCCACATAGGAGTCCAGCCCCACCGCCTCCAACGCAGAGGCGCAGTCATTGGTCAGTAGGCTATAGGCAAAGGAGAGCATGGCGTTGACGTTGTCCAGCGGCGGTCTGCGATTTCGCCCATGGAAAAAGAACGCATCCTTCTCCCGGAGGATCATATCGTCAAACACGTCGAAATATACGGTGGCCGCCGCCCCCTCCAGCCCCCTGAGCGAATCCATGCTACATTCCTCCAACAGTTGGGGCAGGAGGTTTTTCAGCGTTGCTGCGGCATTTTGAAATTTCTCCTGGTCGATGCGCGGCTTATGATCCCGCCGGGTGCGCTCTATGCTCCAGCGTCCGTTGTACACCTTGCCGAAAATCATATATTTTGCCACCTGACAACTCCGCAGCGGATCGTCCGCCACCCGGTATTGTTCCCGGCGAAGCAGCACGTTTCCGCCGGAAATTCCCGCCGTCCGTGCCAAAAATCTTCCCCGGGGCGTGCAAAAGCTCAGGGCCACGTTCCGTTTGGCGCAGGCCCCCATCAGCGCAGGGGACGCACCGGCATAGGAAAAGCAGACGATACCGGAAAGATTGTGCAGTGGGAAGCGTCCAACCTCCGTCTGCTCCCGCTTCACCACAATATTTTCTCCATCCAGGTTCAGATAGGCGTCCTCCGAGGTCACGAACAACGTATTGAGCAGATATCTCATAGGGACTCCTCCAGACTTTTTTGCAGATACGTTTTCACCGATGTGGTGCGCATCAGCTTCGGCAGGCATAATTCCTTCAGGGAGCAGGCATTGCAGGACTTTGTGGGCTTCACTTTTGGGGTATGCCCCCGATGATACAGCTCATGCATCTCTTTTAGACAGTCCCGCACCTCCTGGCGCAGTTCCTCCGTGAATTCCACCTCCACACGCCGCCGGGTTTCGCCAAAATACAGCGCACCCTTGGGGATATCGCAGCAAAGCATTTCCTCCAGACACATGGCCTGCCCGCAGAGCTGCAAGTCGTTGGCGGTATCCGCCCGGGGCGATCCGTGTTTATACTCCACCGGATAGGGCTGAAATAAGCCGTTCTCCCCCACAAGCAGCGTTCCTTCCGTTCCGCGCCGGAATTCCACCACATCGCAAGCTCCGGATACGCCCAAAGTCGGTGAGAAAATGTGCATATCCCGGGTGATAATCAGGTCGCCCCGGTGCTCCCGGAGTCCGGAATCATGGGCGCGCTGATGGAGAATCTCCCCGTCCACGGTTCGGCTGTTTTCTGCCCATTGGTTTTCCACATGGATCAGCGCCCACTGCCGGCGGCAAAATCGGAAGTGCTGGATGCCGGAGAGTTGGAGGTAGTCGGATTCCTGATACATCAGTGCATTCTGGTACAGGTAACTCCCTCCGGCGCAGGATCTACCTGTACGGTATAATCGGAATAGCTCCGCGGGACAACGACCCCGGGCTTTTTCTCCACATGAACGCCCTCAAAAAGTTGATAGGCCGGTGCATTGCCCAGCTCGCTGTCATGGCGGAACACAATCAGCTCCCGTACCGCCATTTTTCCTCTGGCGGCGGAGTGGTCGATTTCAAACATATTGAGAATCGCCGTCCACAGAAGCTCCAGATCCTCCTCCGAAAACCCGGTGGTCTTTCTGGCCAGGTTCGCAGAAATATAGCCCTCGCAGCGGTAAAGGCCATAGGGAACGATGTACTTTCGGCCCATTTCCATGCCCTTTTTCTCTGCATCCGCCTCGGTTGTGATCGCCACACGGGTAATGGTCACTTCCTGGGGCACGATGGGATCGACGCTTTTCGCAAATCCCAACTGCACCGGCCCGCGCACCTGGCCGCAGTTCAAGGCGCCCTTTACAAAGGTCGTCATAACAGCGCCAAAGGTCCGAATGTCAAAGAAGTTCGCGCACATCCAATCCCGCAGCTTCCGATCCAGCTCCGGATCGTCCTTTTTCGCCTTTTTCAGTGCTTTCTCATCGGCCGCTACGTTCAAATAGGTGCATGCCTCTGCGTCACTGCGGTTCAGCGGCACACCATCCTTCACATAAATTCGGTAGCCCGCCTCGTTTTCTTTCGCTGTTTCCACATAGTTCCGAATTTTTCGTTTGAGGCACACATCCGTTACCAAGCCGCAGCCGGTTTCAGGGTCCGTGCGGGGCATATTGCCTGCATCCGGATCGCCGTTGGGGTTGCCGTTTTCCACATCGAACAAAATCACAAATTCATACCGGTTCTTAATTGCCTCTGCCATTTTCATTTTCCTCCTTATTGCCCTGATACCGGGCCACAGTTTGATGATAATACCCCAGCTGGAACGCGCCCTGTTCCGGAAGCGTCAGCCGCGTTGGGTAGTTTTCATCCAGCTTGTCCATAATTTCCTGCATCTGCTTGCTGTACACCACCGCCAGGCCGCCGCCAATTTTTCGCAGGTGCTTCTGTGCCAGCTTCACCAGCGTTGGGAATACCACGCTGGGCGTTGCGCAGGCCGAACTAAAATACTTATCCCGAATGGTGCTGTTGATGCCCGGATTCGCCGCGGCCTGAATCGCCTCCAGCACCGAGAACAGGCGCCCCAGGTTATAGGGTAGATTATTGCTTTCCCGGTTCAGTGACACTGTAAATACCTCCTCTGGATGTTCAAATTCCACACATGGATTTCTCAGATAATAGCCCTTGATGATGGCCGCACGCTCCCGGGTCACCGTATGCTCTGCCCGGATTCGGAGATTCACACCATTTCTCAGGGTCGCCGGATATCTTGTTCCGTTGAGTACGGCCCGCAGCACATCTCCGCTCATTACGGCAGAGGGCTTTTTGTCCTTGGAATTTTGGTTGACCGTGGCGCTCAGCAGCTTCCACAGGGGAACCGTCTGAAATGGATCATAGCTGGGCCGGACAATCTCCGTCTGCTGGTAATGCTTCCGGATATTCTTCAGAATTCCCCCAAAGGAATTCTGCTGGAAAAAGCGCACCGACAGCCGCGCCGCATTGGGTGCCAGACCGAGAATATAAAAAGGCTTCTGGGGATCCAGCTTCGTCTCGTCAAAGTCTACCGCATTGCCTTCCGCCAGCTGCTTTAGCATGTCCTGCACTTCTGCCTGGCTATAACCGCTCTCCTGCCCAAACAGGCAAATGCCAAAAAAGCCCTGATAGGCAGGCTCACCGCCCTTGGCCCAGCATAGCACCGTGGTATCCCCGATCCGCACCACGTGCTTCCAGTCTGTCAGCAGATAATTCAGCGCCGCCCCGTAGGCAAAGGCCGCATACTCGCCCGTAGGCGCATTGAAGCCCTGCTCTTTTCCATAGGAACAGAAGGACGGAGCATTGAAAGATACCAGTGAAGCGCCGCTGGATTGTGCCCCTTGAACGCCCTTGATGGCCGGATGCAGCCGTGCTACTGTCCCTTTTTTTCCGGTCACCAGGCAGGTCATCTCCGCTCCGTCCTCCGCACCATCATAGTAGTTTTGCCAAGCTGCCCGAATTTCAGTGGCTTCCGACACATATTGCCCCTGGAAGCGAAACGTCATGTTTGCTCCCGCCAAAATATCCTCCAGGCAATCCTGCAGCAGCGGATGTTCCATGGCTTCGTTGGGATTCCAAGTAGAAAAGAAGCCTTTTAATGCGTTGGCTGCCGGCGAGTCCACTGTTTCAAGCAGCTGCAAATGCAGCTTGGCACAGGCTTCCCGGCACCGCAACGCCCGGTCCGCCTTGTCTTTCTCCGCAGTAATGCCTAAAATATAGGCCGCATTATCCCAAAGGAAATTCGAGGCAATGCCTACAGAGCGTTTTACCGCAGCAGGCAGCGTCAGCACTTGAGGCACCAGTTTCTTTCCATTTTCGGACGCAGCTTTGATACAAGTTACCTGCTCCAGCTGCCCTTCCGGACTTAAATACAGCACATAGGAAATCTTCGCGGGTCCCCAACCGGGGGCCGAGATCTTTCCTGCCCGCTCCAGATCTTCATAATACGCTACTAAGGCTTGCAGAATCATCGCTTCACCTCCACGCTGTCCGGCCGGGGCACCTGGATCACACCGTCCACCATCATCGCCCGGAAAAACATCGGAGTGATATTGGCCGGATCCGAAAAATCCAGATCATAAAGCATAAATCCCAAATCTCTTTCGCCCTTCAAGCAATCCGGTACCGGCGGCAGCGTCTCGCAAAGCCGGAAGTGCGCAGGAAACTCCCTGCATCCAAAATAGGGCTGGGAATAAAACTGCCCCTTCCGGAGCCGCCGCTTTGTGATCTCCTGAAACTTGCCAGGATTGTCCGTCGGGGAAGCCTTATCCGTCATTTCAAACTCTGCCTCGATCACATAGTGAACATTTTTTAGAAGCGTCGCCGCCCGCTGCTGAATATCCTCGCTGGTGGCCAGCCAAAGCTCTCCCGTTCCCCGCTCCATGACCGTTTTCGCCGTTTTCAAATTGCATACGGATTTCACCTCGTTGCGGCGAATATTCACAAATTCAATGGGTGCGCAGACACAAATACTGGAAATATTCCATTTGAGTCCAGGATGCCAGAACACGGATTCCAGCAGTCCCCGGGCCGCAGAGGGCGTGATTACATCATAAGAGACACGCTCCGCTTTCATTTCCGGCCTGGTAAACAACGCATATTCTCCCCAGACCTCCATTCGGATCGACATTGTTCCACTCCTTTCTACTTATATAAATAGCGCTTTGCCAAAGTCAGACTGGAGCGATAGTCCGGTCTGCTCCGAGTAAAGCGAAGGGTTCGTCAAAATTGCAACCTGGTCATCCAAGATCTCCAGATCGCCGGCCAGATTCAGCGCCTCAAAATGCTGCGGATAAATAGAGACTGCATATTGCGCCAGCTTGCGAAACAGTTCTCGGTTCCGCCACCCCATCCGCAGCTGTTCCAGCAGCGGGGCCTGATCTGCACCGGGGATGTATACCGTTTTTGTGTCTGTGTCAATCATGCGAAAATGTTCGGCCACCCACTGGAACGGAAATTTGCCTCGGGAAATCTCCGGCAGAATCTCCTTCACGTCCTGCGCATTCTCGCCTTTGAGCTTCAGCAATTCTGTAAAATACAAATGGACCGCACCAGGCTCCAGCAAATCCGGATAGGCACCCATTGCCACCCGCGCAGCTCCAATGGCAGTCGAAAACAGCGGCGGCGGGGCAGTAGGCGCCTCAAATACCGTAACGATGCTCTCCTCACACGGGCATTTTCCCTCACGATTGCACCGGCCCGCAGCCTGTAAAATAGAATCAAGGCCCGCCAATTCCCGGAACACCTGCGGAAAATCCACATCCACGCCCGCCTCAATCAGCGAAGTGGAAACCACCAGGCACTGCGCCCCGATCTTCAAGCGACGTCGAATTTCCGCCAACACCCGTCGCCGGTGGTTTGGGTGCATCAGTGTGGAGAGGTGGAACACGCCATCCCCGGAAAGCCGTTCATAGATGGACTGTGCGCCAGCGCGGCTATTGACGATGCACAGTGCCTGTTGCTGGTTCATCAGCCGTTCGGTCAGTTCCTCCCAGGACAGCTTTCCCGCATTGTTTATCGTAGTTCTGCGGAAAATCGGCGATACCGCCAGTCCCTTCGGACACAGTTCTCTGGGCAATATATCCGGCTGAAATTCCAGAAATATCGGCGTAAGTGCCGGCTGCGTGGCAGTACAGAGCACGACGGACGCACCATAATGGGCCGTCAGTTCCGAAATCGCATGGACGCAGGGCCTTAGATTTTCCACTGGAAGCATCTGTGCCTCGTCCATTACAATCACACTTTTTGCAAGATGATGCAGCTTTCTGCAAGCAGAGGGCCGATTGCTGTATAGTGATTCAAAAAACTGTACCGCCGTGGTGACAACCACCGGGATATCCCAATTCTCCGTGGCCTGAGCCATAAACATTGACTCCGCCGTGGCATGGTCCCCCGTCTCGTATAACACGCCGGAATGATGCTCCAGCACCTGATCTGCGCCAAGGATCTCCCGAAATACATCAGCCGTCTGCTCAATGATCGAGGTATAGGGCACCACATAGATGATCCGCTGCATCCCTGCCTCCACCGCATGTTCCAGCGCAAAGGCCAGGGACGCCACGGTTTTCCCGCCGCCTGTGGGAACAGTCAGCGTAAACAGCCCCGGTGCCTCCTGCCGCCCACGTTCCCGGCAGGCAGAAAGGATCTCGCACCGCTGGCGATTCAGCTCGTTCTTCGGTGGAAACCACGGCGCAACATAGCGGTCCAGCCGTGCAAGCAATTCCGTCATTGCCTGTGCGCTGCTTTTTCGCTTTTCCCGCATGAATGCTTCCGTGTCCAGAAAATCCGCATCTACCAAACAGGAAAACAGCATCCGCACATAGAAGAAATCCGTTAGTGTGTTTTTGTTGCAGAAGGTGGGATACTCCGCCGCAGGCAGTGAGATCTCCTGTGCGTATTCCGGCGCCACCGGGCTGGGTGTACCCTTTTTGATTCTGCCCAGCAGTGTTCCAGACTCTGGGCCATCCCCCTGGGTCCCCAGGTTCGGCAGCCCGCCATGATGCCCCGCCACCGCAAAGGCCGCGGGAATCTGGCCCATCATCGCGCATTCCACCGCACCAGCTGTGGAATGATCCACCCGCTTACCCTGGCGAAGCAATCGGTTTTGAAACGCATCGGTGTACTTCCCTTCGTCGTGGGTCAGTCCCGCAAGTTTTCCCTGACGCTCCGCCCCAAAGGCCGCAGCAAACCGCTCTGCCAAAGCTGCCGTGCCCTCCAGATGCTCCTGTACCGTCTGATATAAAACCTTTCCATCTTCCAGTTGTCGAATATGTGCATAATACTTCATATTGTTCCTCCATTATTTACAAGATATCACAATTTTGTACTCCTGTAAAGGGAGATCTTTGTGTATTGTGTCCGTTTTTCTTCCCAGTTGGCGTATTTTGTTGTAAATTCAATACAAAGTTCATAAAAGAATAGCAAAACAGCGAGGTCGATTGACCTCGCTGCCTCAAAAAAATATAAAGAAAGAACCGCAACCATAAGGTTGCGGTTCTGGTGGGGGATGGTGGATTCGAACCACCGAAGGCGAAGCCAGCAGATTTACAAAGAGGCGGGTCACCGCTTCAAACGCAACTGGTATTGTTGTCTCTGTTTTGTAGAGGTCTGCAATATCATATACAAAAGAAAGCTGTTTCCCAGTGTGTACAAATCCCAATCCAGCTGAATATCCTAGTGAAACAATAGCTGCATGGCAAACCCCATATAACAGAGCATTTGCTTCAGAAAGTGCTTTGTTAATCGGGTCTGATTCATCCCAATCAGTTGTTTTGTAAGTGCGCTTTTTCCATGTAACACCGGTTATTTTTGCCGCTAACGCATATGCCTTCCGAACTCGTATTCCCTCCATGCCACGAATTTGCTGGAGCGATAATCCATCCGTCTGAACGTTTGGGAAGCGTAGTTGATACATTTTCCGCACCGCTTCCATGTGCCGTGCTTCATCCATACACGCTGCCGCCTGTTTGAGTAAATTTTTCGAACTTCTGGTTTCCCCAATTCCCGACGCATAAAAACGTCCCATATTTTCTCCGCACCAAATCGCCATACATCCATTATTGCAAATTGCGCGAATTGCCGCATGTGTCACTTTTACGCCTGGACCCAAGAGCAGGCATGTCACCGCTGCGAGGGGAATTGGTGTAGTTCCATTCTGATCAATTGCCACAATAGACTGATTATCTTGCTGAATGACTGCATGTTCTATGTACAGATAAGAAATACTGTCTTTAAGTCTTGGAAGCTCCTCTAGATTTTGCACAGTTCAATCACTCCTGCTTCATTTAGTTTTTATCGCACATCCGCACGTGTGCAGGGTTAAAAGATTGATGCTGGTATTGATATAATATGACACTTGTGGTATATATTATTAGTGAGGCTCCCCTTCGCCCGTTCTGGTGAGGGTGGTAAAGCCTCACTTTTTTCATCCCCACGTGCGTGGGGTTAATATAACGTGCAGCTGATGCGCAAGGTTGATGGCCGGTTCATCCCCACATGCGTGGGGTTAATACTAAGCGATGGTTTCTAAAAATGCCGAGAAAATGGGTAACTCTCGGCATTTTATTTCAAAAAAGTTCTGTAAGCTACATTCTAGTGTCCCGCTGCTTACGCAAGCAGTAGCATACCCATGCCATACGCCTTTCCGGGTCCGATTCCGTTTTCCACTGCGTGTTGAAACGCCGCCTGATCGACGATCCTTAGCATACCGGTGTAGTGGTAGCTGTCCCAACACATAACGCCATCAGCATTTGGATGCTCTCCGTAAAATGATGTGTTCCCCTGCTCCACCATAGAGCAAATCTCAAATCCGTTCTGCTCCGCTTTTCGTCTAAGCCAAGCAGTACGTTCCTCCTGCGTTCTCAGGACACGCCGCTGGCTGTTCTTTCCTACACCAGGGACCTTTTTTGACGGCATCACCAGCAGGTCAAACCGCTGAAGCCGTCCGTTCTTCATAGAATCCAGCCAGCTTGATACACTTCTCTGCCCAACCAGTGTCATTCCGGGCACCAAGCGTTCTTCTACCACCGGAACTGCCGAGTAGAGATACACCGCAATCTGCATCCCCTGCTCTTTGATCCGGTACAGCACCTGCGCCTCCTGCCTTGGCATATCAAATAATCCCATCAATAGTCGGTGCATTTTTTGACAATCTGCCATTGCACTTCGGATTGCCCGACGAGAACGATCCATGTCAATTTTAATCAGATACATGCTACACCTCCTCAATGCTTCCACGCCAAACTCGGCGAATCGCAAATCTGCGATATCCATGCAAGCGCTCATCTGTTCGATCATAGCTCGCCAGCGCTTCACTGGGGATCTCACATTCATAGCTCATTGGGTACTGCGGACGATTACAGGCCGGATAATGCAACACGATATCCATCAAATCATGATAATCCGGCTCTGCATCCTCCAGCACCGGTCTGGATGGAACACAGCTTTTACGGCCTAAATACATACACCATTTCGGATTCCGAAGACCTTCCAGAATTCTTTCATGCCATGCCAAGCAGGTGTCCGGCGATTCCTTTGCCGCGATATTCCTTCTCGGTATACACGGCGCACACATTCGGTGTCAGGTCTTTCCTGTCATGATAATCGTTTTCGATGACGCCAAGACCACCGACGATCCGATTCCCCTCCAAACAAAGGAACCAGCCATATTCGGTTTTTCCGGTCAGATAATCGTCCATGCACGCCAAATAGGCGCTTACCGGTATGTGCCATTTCTCTGAAAACCATTCAGCAGCAATGTTTTTTAATTGCGGCCGCTGGCGTAAAGCAATATAGCTATAATTTTTCATGGTCGCTCTCTGTTCTTTCATTTGGTATTTGGCACACTATGCCGGAGCTTTGTCTTTTCGCACCTGTCAGTATAAAGCCACAGCACAATCGAGCAAATCAACAACACGGCACGATATACATTCGTGAAAGCATCACCGGGAAATGCGTCAAAAAGCGTATTCCAGTCATAGACCGCACCGATGGCGTTTACAAACGCATGATAAACCGCACAGGCCATGACACTTTTTGTTGCTTTATAAAGTGCCGCCAAAGCAAAAGCCCAGACAAGAATATTGATGCTGAATCCGATAAAACTGTCCCCGTAGTGGTTGGAACTGGCATCCAGCCACTGGTCAGCGTGCCACACAGCCCATACGGCGGCAACCGTCAGAACGCTGAACGGGAATTTCATTCGTTTTTCCAGTTCTGGCTGCAAAAAGCCGCGCCAACCCGCTTCCTCCGCGATTCCGACAAACGGGATCATTACAAGAAAGCCAAGCGGCAGCAGATACCACACTGAACCGTTCGGCTGACCACGCAGCAGCGCAAAAATCAGTGCAGCACCGCAAAAACCTACGGTCAGCAAAACGGTTTTCTTCTTTTCTTCCGTTCGGAACAATCGCCTAAAGAACGCTTTCAGCCCGATCTTTTCCTGAAGGAGTGCCAGGAGCAGGACTGAAAGAAACGGCGCAGGAGTGGAAAACACCATGCCGATAAGCGCATACGCCAGATAGCCGAGCGTTATTTCTCCACTTTGCTCATGTGCGATGGAATACGGCTTCAGCCAGAAATTCAGCGTCAGGAAAGTGAACGCCCAAAAGGCCAAAATCAGCAATAGATAGAGGAATATACGCTTTGTGCTTTTTCCACCCATTACATTTCACCGTCATCCCGTTCCGAAGAAGTTTTGATTACCGCGGTAGTCACATCACTATTGTCACGAGGTTCGGAATAGCGTTCTTTGCCCCAAAAGCCCGGCAGCAGTTCCTTGAGGGTAACGGTTTTCCTGCTTTCGTAATCCACCATGATCTCTGTATTTTCATTTTCCTCGTTCAGTTGATACAGAAATTCGCGGCAGGCACCGCAGGGCATCCCGCTTCCGCCGCCAAACGGTGCGCTGTCTCGGAAGGCAATCAGCCGCTTTATTTTCGTCTGACCGCTGCTTACATACATGTTCAGGGCGGCGACGCGCTCGGCGCATAGATTCATCACACCGCTGCACGCCTCAATGCAGAAACCCGTATAGATCGTTCCGTCCTCGCTCTCCAAGGCGCATACCACATGATGCGCCTGGATAAAGGGGCTTACATCCTCCGGGTGATACTCCTTTTTCGCCCGCTCATAGAGCCTTTCCCATATATCCATATGCCGCGCACTTTCTTCACGGCTGATCCCGTATATGACCGTCTGCTCACTCTCATTATCGGCAAACTCGCTCAGCAGCGTCATGCCGTTGGCGCGGGCAACGGCGGCGGACGGAGCATTTGCCTTTTTCATGTAGGAATACACCATGCCAAAAGCCGTGTTTGCAAATGTCCAATCCCGAACGGCTCTCGCCGCCTCTTTTGCATAGCCCTGATGTTGATACGCCTTTGCGATATGATAGCCGATTTCCGGCAAGATCGTACCATTGATGTTCTGCATGGTCAGCCCACAGTCACCGATCATTTCTCCTGTGGTTTTCAGGCAGACCGCCCACAGGCCAAATCCGAATACACGATAACGCTCTCTGTTCTTATTGATCCAGTTGCGCACCCGTGCTTCATCGAAGGTATAAGGGTAGTGCTGCATAATGTCTGAATCGGCAAGGACGGCATACAGTGCATCAAAATTATCGGGTGTCATTTCCCGCAGATAAAGGCGCTCTGTTTCCAGCTTCATTGTGTAACCTCGCCGTGGTGTTCCCGCAGCTCCGCACCATAACGGCACAGCAGAGAACCGAGAATAAACATGATTCCCAGCACAATGCTCGTTTCGTTATCAAAATACATATCCATAGCCGCCGCCTTTTCGACCTTCATAAAACCAGCAATAATCCCTTCGACGACGCTACCGACTACCGCACAGCCTGTGGGAATGGCAAGCGTCAGAATACCAAGCCGCAGCAGCTCCTTTGCGCCGGAAAGCGTAAAGGGTGTTTCGGCCTTCAGTTCATTTTTGAAATAGACCTCCGCAAATTTGGCGAGCACCGCTTCACCGGCACAGACAATCATCCAACCGGAGAGCGTTGCAGTAATGCTTTTGATGTTGTAGCCGTATTCTTCGGAAATCAGTCCGTGCAGGGTAACTCCGCCGATTTTGATCAGACTGCCGTTTCCAAAGCTCAAGCTGAGCAGACCGGCAATACATCCACAGAAGCCGATGACTGAAAAAATAAATGCAATTTTACTGAGAATCTTTCCGATTTTGGACAATTTCTGAATGGTATTAAGTGATTTCATTGTAATTCTCCCTTACTGAATTTTGAGGTTTCCGCTTGAAGTTTCGACTGTGATATTGCTTGTACCTTCGTCAAACACATACAGGTCACCTTTTCGGTCATATGCACGGTCTGTAAGCAGTTTGCCGCTATTAGTCGTGTACAGAACTTCTGCACCGCCCCTTGCCAGCAACAGACTGACTGTACCGCTGGAGGTATAAATTTCAGCAGACGGTACGGCGGCCAGCGTCAGCTCTACACTCCCGCTGCTTATGGTGATGTTGGCTGTTTCGGAAACTACGCTGTCCATCGTGACACCGCCAGAGGATGTGCTGCAATCCAATGTCTCGACCGAAACAACTCCTATGTCAACCGAGCCGGACGAGGTGCTGCATTTGAGCGATTGAGCCGAAAGACTGGCCGCACAGATGGAACCAGAACTGCTGCTCAAATCAATCGTGTCTGCTGTTACGGTGCCGAGTTCGGTACTGCCAGAGAGCGCTGCAATCAAAACATTGTTCTGATCCAGACTATCTGCCTTGACAAGTGCAGAAGTCACATGAACAGAAAGGTCAATTTCTTTCGGAACTTCAAGGCTCAAATGTTTATCTGCCGCATTTACTTGAATTTTTGCACCGGATTTACAGAAACGGATTCTCAGCACACCGTCATCTAAAAGATAGTGCATGGCAATATCCTCAGATAATTCACCGCCACTTTCCTTGACATGAAGCTCCGAATTGCCCGATTCTGTGATCTCCACTTCGCCGGAACGCCAATAGACTTCAACAGCCTTTATATCGGCTGCGTTATAGGTAAAAGCACCGGTTTGATATTTTTCGGCGTCTGGATACGTTTCGCCAGTCAGCGTGTCATTTGTTCCGACGGATATATTGACCCGACAACCGGACAGTATCACCGCCAAAGCACATAACAGCCCCACTGCTATGCTCGATATTCGCTTGTTCATAATCATCATTCCTCCAACATTTCGGATAATCTCAACTATAATGCTTCAAAGATTTTTGTGCCCTTTGTCATCAGCCAGTGATACAGCCAGCCTCCGGCAATGAGGAGCACTGTGCAGAGCAAAATACCAAAGGCTGTTACACTTACTACATTCCTCAGAAGAACATAGATGCCTGCAAGTG
>CAVEIY010000249.1:0-2015 GCA_963615825.1 Flexilinea sp. | reverse complement strand
TTCTGTTCATTTTAATAATGTATCACAACTTCCCTGAATATGCAATCATAGAAACGGAGCAATCCCACAGAAATCGGCAAAAGGGAATCCGCAGCCTCCGCCGCAGATTCCCCGTGATTATGTCCGATCTTTTTGAATGCCAAGAACCAGAAAGCGAATTCCGGGAATGCGCCGCACCAGCTCATACAGCCCCAGACTCAGCGGAATTCCCAGCGCCGTCAGTCCGTAGCAAAGCCCCGCAGGCAGGGAAAGCACCTTTTGCGTCAGACAGCCGATGGCAAGCAGCACCGGATAGTGGAGAATATACACCCCAAAGCTGGCTCGGCTGAGATAGCGGGTTGCCTGAGTCTCCCGATTCCAGAACCGGGAGAAGCAGCCCAGCATCGCCAGCACCGCAATCCACAGATAGAGATTGGTCCACAGGCTTTTCTGGCATTCAGCCTCGGTATAGTTGCTGCCATAGTAATACACGGTATATGCCGCCGCCCCAATCACCCCCAGGATGCCCATGGGTACTGCCATTTTCCCAACCGTATTCTGCACCGATTCGTGGGAAAACACATAGTAGCCCAGGAGATACGCCGCAAAATAGATGCCGAACCGATAGGTTGTAATCACCGGGGCATTGAGAATCTGCGCCGCTCCCCAGATGACCAGGAACAGAGCGCAGAGCACTGCCCCATTGGCCCGCTCTCCCAGGGTCCAGAGCCGATCCCTTCGATCCAGCTTCCGCAGCAGCACCAGCAGCAGGGCATACACAAACAATAGCTGAATAAACCACAGGGGGCCAATGCCGCTGATGACCGCAATGGGATACAGCAGCGGCTTCGGCATCAAATCCATGGCGCCGCCGAGATAGATATTCATCAGTCCCGTGGTCCAGTGGACCACAAGCAGCCCCAGGGTACCGGGCACCAGCAATTTGACGCAGCGCTCCCGCAGGAACTGCCGGTTTGTCCGCTGCATCAAAGCATACCGCGCGCAAATACCGGAAACCAAAAAAAGCAGCACCATAAACCACGGATACACTACATACAGCATTCCGTCCCAGGCCGGAATATTCTTTGCGTCGGGAATTCCACCCAAAACGCCCACGCCGTTGAACAGATAGCCCACATGGTAGATTGCCACCAGCAGTACCGTTACCCAGCGAATATTGTCAAGATACGCCTTACGTTCCGTTTTCATATTCTCCCTCCTTCTGCCGATATCGGGTCTGCAAACCGGAAAAGCCATCCGTCAGCATTCGGCTGATCAGCGCGTCGTCCCAGGTTTCATAGCCCGTAGCCAGCAGCACTGCAATGCCATGGACATAGGCCCACATCTCCGCATGAAGCAGCACCGCCTGGTCGCGATCAATGTGCAGCATGCCTGTCAGCAAATTCAGGATTCCCGCAATGTCATCCAGCTCCCGTTCCCGATTCTCGCCGGTTCGGTCCCGCATATAAAGCAGCCGGAACAGCTCCTTTTCCTCCCGGGCAAAGAGGATATATGCCATACCAATGGACTTATAGGGCGGAAACCCCGAGTCTGCCGCATAGTCCGCGGTAAATTTCTGCTGAAGCTGCCCTGCCGACTGGATCACCGCCTGCTTCAGCTCTTCCATATTGGAAAACGCACTGAAAATCACCTTAGAGGATGCACCCAGTCTGGCCCCGACCGCTCTTGCCGAAATTGCAGCATACCCCTGTGCCCGAACAAGCTCCAGAGCTGCGGCCACAATCTCATCCTTTGAAAATTTACACTCCGGTGGCATAGCCCTTCCCTCCTTATAGAAACATACGTTGCGCAACATGTGTTTCCAGTATAACACCACGTTTTTTCTCTGTCAAGGATTCCCTTCTGCTTTCTTTTTTTGTTTCTCCACACGATTTCACAAACCGTTCATTAAAAGTTCATGCAAAAGCGCAAAGAATTCCGTATACTGTTGTCAGATATCATAGCCGGAGGTCTAGCCTCCGGTTGATTTCACACGGAGCTGTCCTATGCTCCGGCTTACTATCCTTAACGGAGGA
>CAVEIY010000248.1:0-2021 GCA_963615825.1 Flexilinea sp. | reverse complement strand
ACATTTCCGTGGATGTGACAATAGGCATGTTCACACACTCCTTATGAATTGAAGTATTTTAAGTATAGCATCTCAATGGAGAAAATGCAAGCCAGGAGACAAAATGAAAAATGTTTGAAATGTATCATACAACTTGGACGATTTTGCGGAAAATAACCCATATGCACCCTTGCGGATTTGATCCGGGGATGGTATCATAACAAAAGAATATACAAGGAGGTAATCTCAATGACCACTCCCCTTACCGGCGCGTGTATCTTCGGCCAGTCCGGAGGTCCCACTTCTGTCATCAATGCCAGCGCCTGCGGCGTATTTGAAACGGCGCTGAAAAGTCCCTATATCACGACGGTTTATGGTGCGGCTCACGGCATCAAGGGCGTTCTGAACGATCAGCTGTATATCATCGACCAGGAGGACCCGGAGGAGCTTGCCCGTCTCCCCTACACCCCCTCCTCTGCCCTGGGTTCCGTCCGCTATAAGCTGAAGGATCCTGAGGTAGACGACACCGACTACAAGCGGATTCTGGAGATTTTCAAGAAATACAACGTTCGCTACTTCTTCTACAACGGCGGCAACGACTCCATGGACACCTGCTCCAAGGTCAGCCGTTATCTGAAGAGCGTGGGCTACGAGTGCAACGTCATCGGCGTGCCCAAGACCATCGACAACGACCTCTATGGCACCGACCACTGCCCCGGTTTCGGCAGTGCAGCCAAGTATATTGCCACCACCTGCATGGAGGTTTCTCTGGACGCAAAGGTCTATGATACCGGCATGATCTGCATCATCGAGATTATGGGCCGGAATGCCGGCTGGCTGGCTGGTGCGGCTGCATTGGCAACGGCCGGCGGCGAGGGACCGGATCTGGTCTATCTGCCCGAGATTCCCTTTGATGTGGAGCAGTTCTATGCAGATGTAGAGCGGATTTACAAGCAAAAGGGCAAGGTCATCATTGCCGCTTCCGAGGGCATCCATGATAAGGACGGCAAGTTCATCTCCGAATATGCCGGCGAGGCCGCCAAGGACGCCTTTGGCCATACCCAGATGGGCGGACTGGCTCAGGTGCTCCAGAGCATGCTGAAAACCAAGATCGACTGCAAGAGCCGAGCCATTGAGCTGAGCCTGATGCAGCGCTGCGGCGCCCATCTGGCCTCTCAGACGGATATCGACGAGGCTTATGCCGTGGGGCAGGCTGCGGTGGAAGCGGCGACCTCCGGAAAGACCGGCTATATGGTCGCCATTCATCGGACCTCCAACGATCCTTACACCTGGGAGACGGAGCTGCTGCCCCTGGAGAAGTGCGCCAACTACGAGAAAAAGGTGCCGGTGGAGTGGATCAACGAAGCGGGCAACGGCGTAACCCAGGAATTCATTGACTATGCCCTGCCACTGATTCAGGGCGAGACGAAGCTCCAAAAGGAAAACGGTCTGCCCCGGTTCGCCAAGCTCAAGAAAGTGCTTGCAAAGTAATATGGTTTTGCCCCTTGACCGATTTCGGCCAAGGGGCAATTTTTACTGCTTTTGATTGACGATGTGATAATACACGCGGGAGGTCAGAAAGTATACAATCAGGTATACCAGTGCAAATACGCCGCAGCAGATGGCAACGCAAATGAGAAACAGCCGGGTGTTGGTCATTTCCAAAGCGGCAAGACAGCCCTTTACCATGGGGAACGCGAACATGGTATGAATAAAGGCGGTAATCAGCGGCAGGAAGAATACGGTCAGCACCTGAGAGTGGATGCTGGAGCGAATCTCCTTTTCCGTCAGTCCCACCTGGCGCATGATGGAGAACCGTTGTGCGTCCTGCAGGCCCTCGGAAATCTGCTTATAGTAAATAATCAGAATGGTCGCCACCAGGAACGTCAGGCCCAGGAAAATGCCCAGGAAAAACAGACCGGCGTAGGTCTCCATCAGCCCTGTTTTGATGACCTCACGGGTGGCGATGCTGTAGGCGAAATCCAATTTGTCGCCATAGGTGGTGCTCCACTGATGGGAAAAGGTCTCCTCCAGATCGGAAT
>CAVEIY010000247.1:0-2047 GCA_963615825.1 Flexilinea sp. | reverse complement strand
CAAGACCGACAGCGAGATTTGGCATTACTGCGATAATCCCTGCCTGGAGGACTAAACTGCATAGAACAAACCGCCCGGATTTTTCTCCGGGCGGTTTTGCACTGGAAAGGAAGAATGGTTGAAATCTGCCAAAAAATCGGATAAACTATTATCGAATGTCAATTCCGGCGTCAGCCGGTCAGACAAAATAAAGCAACGGGGATGAAAGCATGAGAACGAAAACATGGATGCGGGCATGGTGGCTTATGCTGCTGGTTGGACTGCTGCTGGTGCCGGCCAACGCAGCAGATACGCTGGAGGATACGCCGCCGGAGGCCTATGCGGCGCTATTTACGGGGGAACTGGAAAACAACGCGGTTGAGGCGACGCCGCAGAAGGAAACAACGCTGTTGGAGGGAAAGTCGATTTTGTGTATTGGCGACAGCATCATGGCAGGCTATCAGCTGCCGGACCCGCAGCAGCAGTCCTGGGTGTCTATGCTGGAAAGCTGCTATGGGATGAAGGTGACCAATCGCTCCATCAGTGGTTCTACCATTGCCTCAGCGGATCAAACGGGCTATATGGTAGGCGGCTGCTATGAGCCGATGGTGGAGCGAGAGCTTCCGGATGGCAACTTTGACCTGATCCTGGTGGAGGGCAGCGGAAATGACTGGTACTGCGCAATTCCGCTGGGGGACAGCCTGACGGACCGTGATCCGAAAACCTTTCAAGGGGCGATCAATGTGATAATTGATCGGCTTCAGGAAAAGTACCCCAAGGCAGTCATTCTGTTTATGACGCCGTGGATTCCCAAATACCGCGCGCCATCGGAATATACACCCGAACAAGACTACCAGGAAGCCATGACCCAGGTGTGTGCAGCACGGGGAATCCCCTGCTATCAGGCCCGGGACCCGGAGATCAGCGGGATTCATACCGATAAGGTGAAGTTCCGCAGACAGTATTGCCTGACAGAGACGGATGCATGGCATCTCAATCCTGCGGGACAAGCGCTGTTTTTACCGCATATTGCCCAGTGGCTGGAGGAGCAGACCAAGGAGAAGGTTCTAATTGCCGGATTTCGGGATGTAAAGCGTCAGGATTGGTATGCCGATACCGTGGAATATATGGTAGAAAGCGGGCTGATGATGGGAACGGGAAACGATATGTTCTCACCGAATGAGGCGATGTCCCGTGGTATGCTGATTGCGGTACTCTATCGCGCTGCCGGATATCCGGATGTGACAGCGCTTGAGATGCCGTTTGCGGATGTCCGGCCGGAGCAATATTATTATGATGCTGTGCGGTGGGGCTATCAGCAAGGGGTAATCTACGGCGTGGATGAGACGCATTTTGCCCCCGATCAAAATCTGACCCGGGAGCAGCTGGCATCCATCCTCTACCGGTGGTGGAGCAGTACGCAGTCGGATGCTGAGAAAGACGAAAATTCGGAAATTCTAAATGATTTTTCGGATGAAGATCAGATCAGCGGGTATGCACGCCCGGGAATGGCATGGGCGGTGGAGCATGGCATTGTGTACGGCACCGGCGGTAGAAAATTGGAGCCGCAGTCCAATGCCAACAGATCACAGGCTGCAGCAATGCTGCTGAGATATTGGACAAATAGCGATCTCCAGGAGCCGGAGCCTTCTGATCCGGCGGGACAGGACGGCACCATTGACGAATGAAAAAAGTTGTGCTATCATCTATCTAAAAGTACCGAAAGGGAGCACTGGTCATGGACATCACAAAGCGGCAGATCACAAAGATATCCCGTGAGGCCTCGAAGCTGGCGGGCAGGATGCTCCGGGATCAGGGCGTTGGTACGGCAGAGTTTGACGTGATCCATGTGATCCGTAAAAATCCCGGAATCACCCAAGCGGGGATCCGGGAGCAGCTAGGGCTGGATAAGGGGGCCTTGGCACGGCAAATTGCCAGCCTGGAGACAAAGGGCTTCCTGATTCGGAAGGAAAATCCGCAGGACGGAAGAAGTCAGCTGCTGTTTGCCACGGAAAAGGCCGATCAATTGAAAAACTCCAAGGCGTATATCGAAAGCACCTATTACGGG
>CAVEIY010000246.1:0-2049 GCA_963615825.1 Flexilinea sp. | reverse complement strand
TCAGGTTGAACTGCTCGGTCTGGGTGTCGGGATGGAAGTGGATAAAGCTCAGGTTGACGCCGGTACGCTTCATCAGTTCCTGATAGGTGGCGTTATCCGCCAGGGTGGAAATATAGTTCATAGCAGCCGGGGAAATGCCCATCCAGACCTCAAAAGTCTCGCTGCCGTCAGACAGGGGCAGCTCGGTGTCGGGGACCTCTACCGCCACAGTCTCCTGAACGGATTCCTGGGATTCCTCTGCGGAATTGGCAGCGGGAGTCTCTTCTGCCGCTGCGGTGGGAGCAGCTGCACTCTGGCTGCTGTCCTTTGCCGCGGACGAGGCCGCACCGTCACTACCGCCGCAGGCAGCAAGACATAGTACCATGCTCATTGCCAGCAGCAGCGCAAACAAACGCTTCTTCATAGTTGTTCCTCCTTGTAGTTCGCTGAAGAATTCTTACGAGCGCTACTTTACAACCTGTCCTTGTTGCACGGTCAAGGAGATTCCATGTGCCAAGGCGCACGAAAATTTCCCGTTTTTTCAGGCACATTGCACAAATTCCTCCCGTTTTCTCCAAATGTGCCTTGCTTTTCCCCGAAAAAACTCTATGCTATAGGAGAGAGTTTTTCGTACCCAAAACACCCAGCTGCTACACCAAGGAGGAATTCCATGCACGATTTTACCACCACACACCCGGAAATTGACCGCCCCCCGGAAAACCACATTCAGCTGATGATCGGAAAAGTCGCCAGTCTCTATGGTATTACCGTCCAAACCCTCCGGCACTATGACAAAATCGGCCTGTTTCGCCCGGAGGTCACCAATCCGGAAACCGGCTATCGCTATTACTCTCTGGAGCAGCTGCGGCATCTGGAATATATTCTGTTCCTCCGCCGGCTTCAGTTTTCCCTGCCGGAGATTCAGGCGGCCATGGACGAATTCCGTGCCGGAAAGGATCTCATTGACGTACTCTCCCAAAAGGACAAGCAACTCCAGCAGGAAATCGACGCCCTTCAAACCCTGCGCACCACCATTCAAAGCCTGTTTCATCTCCGGGATACCCAGCAGATTCCCCTGAACCAGCTGCGGATTGAGCTGTTTTCTCCGCCCCGGCAGCTATTGGTTCACACCATTTCGCCCCTGAGCGTATCCGATCCGGACTTCCCGCTCCATCTCATGGAGCATCGAAAGGCGCTGCTGGGTTCCATTCCCCCGATTCAGACCAGCTTCAGCTTCGGCGCCGC
The DNA here is from genome assembly GCA_963615825.1 of Flexilinea sp. Classification (GTDB taxonomy): domain Bacteria; phylum Bacillota; class Clostridia; order Oscillospirales; family Oscillospiraceae; genus HGM13006. The sequence goes on along the minus strand of CAVEIY010000246.1, from coordinate 825 downwards.
CATTTCCTTGTCCGATTTTCGGGATACCGGGATACTGCGCTATTCCGGCGTACTGCTGGACCCCGGCCCCTATGGGATTGCACAGCCCTCTCAACCGGCACAGCAGTTTCCAGAGGGCTATTACGCCGTCATTCGTTTTTCCCGCAGTCAGACCCAGCCGGAGCTTGTTTACCGACAGCTTGTGAACTTTCTGTCTCAGCACCGCTTCCGTGCCGACGATACCATTTTGGAAATGGCGCCGGAACCAAGCTTCTCCTCCATCTCCCGAATCAGCGATATTGTAGAGCTGCAAGTGCATATTGCTTTGGACGATACGCCAAATACTTGACTCTATTCCAGCAACACACTTTATAATATGCTTCGCAATCTAAAGGAAGCCCCAGTCCAGGCTTCCCGCTACGGAGGAACAAATTATGGCATATCAAATTATTGACCGCTGCGTCTGCTGCCACACCTGCGCAACCAACTGTCCCGTGGAGGCAATCACATTCCAGGGCAGCCAGTATTGGATTGACCCGGAGGTGTGCATTTCCTGCGGCACCTGCGCCCCGCTATGTCCGCAAAGCATCATTGAAGATCAGGACGCCCCGAAAATCGCCCCCACCCCCCATGCGCCGGAGGAACGCAGCTGTGATCTCTGCGTTATTGGTGCCGGAGGCGGCGGACTGGTTGCAGCCATCCGCTTTGCCCAGCTCACCGGGAAAAAGGTCATTGTCCTGGAAAAGGCGAAAAAATGCGGCGGCTCTACCACCCTTGCCCACAACTGGTTTACCGGCTATAACCGCTGGCACCAGGAGGCAGGCATTCCCGATCAGACGGAAAAGC
>CAVEIY010000245.1:0-2056 GCA_963615825.1 Flexilinea sp. | reverse complement strand
CAAATTGTACCAGGAAAGCACAAAAGGATGAAAATGCATACAAAAGACAACCAGTAGACCATAGATCAGGGACGGAACGGCTGAGGAAGAAAATCCTGCCTGCAAAACATCCACAGGAAGCCACGAAAAAGAAAGTGATATGACCAAATGTGCTATAAATCCACATAAAATAATACAAAAGTGTAACATAGCACAGCGTTCTTCACCGATTTCGCAACAGACTCCATGAAAAACCATGGAAAAAGAACGCAAAGCCCTGGGGAATACCGGGAAAACCGAATTATACTTGCAAAGTAGCGCGTGGTTTGCTATAATATCTTGTACTGTAAAATTGCGCGTAGAGTGCGATTTCAGCGCTGCGGCGGAGCGGTCCACGGCGGCGTTTTGGAATATTCCTCTGAGAGGATGAGCTAGATGATAAAAAGCATGACCGGCTATGGTCGCGCCCAGGGCAGCTTTTCCGGCGGCGATATTACCGTCGAGGTAAAATCCGTCAACAATCGCTATCTGGACTGCGGCGTTAAGCTGCCCAGAGGCTATGCCTATCTGGAAGAGGGCGTCAAGGGCCTGGTGCAGAAGTCCATTTCCCGGGGCAAGGTGGATGTGTTCATCACCATCAATGCTGCCGGTGCGGATAATGTGACCATTTCCGTCAATACCCCCGTGGCCGAGGGCTATCTTGCAGCCATGCGTCAGCTGGTTCGGGATTATGGCGTTCAGGATGATATTTCTGCCGCTGCAATTTCCCGGTTTAGCGACGTGTTTATTGTGGAAAAACAGGAACAGGACGAAAACGAGGTCAAGTCCGCCATCCAGGGCGTGGTGAGCGAGGCGCTTTGTGCATTCGATACCATGCGCACCCGGGAGGGCGAGGCGCTGAAAACCGATCTGATCCAAAAGGCAGAGGGCATTCTGGAGCTGGTTTCTAAAGTAGAGGCCCGTTCGCCCATTACCGTCAAGGCCTATCGGGACCGGCTCACTGCAAAGATGCAGGAGGTGCTGGAGGATCGGCAGATTGACGAGGCGCGGATCATTCAGGAGGCGGCGATTTATGCCGACAAGGTTGCGGTGGACGAGGAAACCGTCCGGCTGCGCAGCCATGTGGATCAGCTGAAAACCATGCTCACCGAGGGCGGCGTCATCGGCAGAAAGCTGGACTTCCTGATGCAGGAGATGAACCGCGAGGCCAACACCATCGGCTCCAAGGGCAACGATGTGGAGCAGGCCCGGAATGTGGTCAACATCAAGTCCGAGCTGGAGAAGATCCGGGAGCAGATTCAAAACATCGAGTAATCGTAGGAGTAAGTCATGAAGCTCATGAACATCGGCTTTGGGAATATGATCTCTGCGCAGCGGCTGCTGGCGGTGGTGTCTCCGGATGCGGCCCCCATTAAGCGGCTGGTGCAGGAGGCGCGGGAGCGCGGAATGCTCATCGACGCCAGCTGCGGCAGAAAGACCAAGGCAGTGCTGGTGATGGATACGGACCATGTGGTCCTGTCCGGACTGGCCCCCGAAACCATCGCCCATCGTGCCGGTGTGGAGCTGGAGCAGGAGCCTGAGGAGGAGTAAAACATGCAGCGGGGAAAGCTACTTGTGATTTCCGGACCCTCTGGTGTTGGCAAATCCACCACCATTCAGGGCATGCTGACGAAGCATCCGGATATGTATTTTTCCGTGTCCGCCACCACCCGGCAAAAGCGGGAGGGGGATGTGGAGGGCGTCACCTATTTCTTTAAAACTGCCGACGCCTTTGCAGAAATGATTCAGCGGGACGAGTTCTTTGAGCATGCCGAATATGCCGGAAACTGCTATGGAACCCCCAGAGCGCCGGTGGAGCAGCGCCTTGCCGCCGGAATCGACGTGATTATGGACATCGACGTACAGGGTGCCATGCAGCTCAAGGAGAAATGTCCCGATGCTGTGCTGATTTTCCTGGTTGCGCCGTGCTTTTCCGTCATTGAAAAGCGGCTGCGGGGCAGAGGCGATACCGGCGAGGCCGATATGGAAAAGCGCCTGAAAAAAGCCCGCTGGGAATATGAAATGGCCGTCCACTATG
>CAVEIY010000244.1:0-2121 GCA_963615825.1 Flexilinea sp. | reverse complement strand
CCTCGGCGTCCATTGTGCTGCTGATTCTTGCGGATCGACAGAGTATTGGCACAAAGGCGCAGCTGCTGGAGATCGGAATGGCTGCGCTGGTTTCCGGCCTGACCGTAGGCGGTAAGGCAGTTGGAAAAACCTTTGCGATGACAAAATCCACCTCGATTGTCCATTGTGCATCGAAGGTGATCTACTATATAAAATCCGCGCCCGGTAAGCTGAAAAAGCTCCTTGGATCGCGGAAAAACTAAGGTTGTGTAATTTTGAATCTACTGGAACGTGCGGGGGATCGGCAGGAATTCCTGTCCTTTACCCCGGAAGAGGATGCTGCGCTTTGTCAGGATATTCGCAGCTTCCTGATTGAAAGTGTTTCCAAAACCGGCGGCCATCTGGCGTCCAACTTGGGCGCGGTAGAGCTGACGGTGGCACTGCATAAGGTATTTGATCCCTTTGAGGACCGCATTGTCTTTGACGTGGGGCACCAGTCCTATGTACATAAGATTCTGACGGGACGCATGAAGGGATTTGAACAACTGCGGAAATTTGGCGGTATGGCTGGATTTCCGCGTCCCAATGAGTCCGATGCCGATGCCTTTGTGGGCGGCCACGCCTCCAATTCCGTGTCTGCGGCATTGGGCATGGCCCGGGCCAGAACCCTGATGGGAGAGCATTATCATGTGATTTCCGTCATCGGCGACGGCGCGCTCACCGGTGGGCTGGCCTATGAGGGCCTGAACGATGCAGGACAGAGCCGCGAACCGCTGATTGTGGTGCTCAACGACAATGGCATGTCCATTCAGCCAAACGTAGGCGGTATTGCAAAGTTCCTGGCGCGGCAGAGACTAAAGCCCTCTTATTTTAACTGCAAGCGGGTATTCCATGCGGTGACCAACACCATTCCCGGGGGCAAAGCAATTTATCGGGTGGTTCACCGGACAAAAACCTGGATGAAAAATGCACTGATCGGCAGCAATATGTTTGATGAGATGGGCTTTACCTATCTTGGACCGGTGGATGGGCATGATATTCCAAAACTGGTCTATCTTCTGGAGCAGGCGAAGAGCTTAAATTGCCCGGTGCTGCTGCATGTCACTACGACTAAGGGCAGAGGCTATAGCTATGCCGAGGAAAATCCCGATGAGTATCACGGCGTTTCGGCGTTTGATGTCCAGTCCGGCTGCTCCGGCGGAAGCTCTAAGGAGACGTTTTCCTCCGCATTTGGAAAAACCATGTGCGCCATGGCTAACGAGGATCGCAAAATCTGTGCGATTACTGCGGCGATGGAGCAGGGAACCGGGCTGAGTCAGTTTGCCTCCGATTATCCCAAGCACTTTTTCGATGTGGGCATTGCGGAGGGCCATGCCGTGACCATGGCAAGCGGGCTGGCAAAACAGGGGATGCTGCCAGTGGTGGCCGTGTATTCCACGTTCCTCCAGCGCGCCTATGATATGATGATTCACGATACGGCCATTGCGAATCTCCATGTGGTGTTTGCAGTGGATCGGGCTGGACTGGTTGGCGCCGATGGCGAAACCCATCATGGGGTATTTGACGTAAGCTATCTTCGCACCGTGCCCCATATGAAGCTGTTTGCCCCTGCGTCCACGGAGGAGCTGCGAAAGACCCTGCACCATGCGGTCTATGACGTGACAGGACCGGTGGCCGTGCGGTATCCCCGGGGCGGAAATGAGCTATATTATGACTGCATCCTGGAAGATACCGTTTTAAGCTCCGGCGAGGATGCCACGGTGGTCTGCTACGGCGCAATGGTTTCTGAGGCGATGCGGGCGCAGATGCTGCTGGACCGTGAGAACCTCCATTTGGATATCGTAAAGCTGTGGCAGCTAGCACCACTGGACCTTCGTTTGGTGGAGGAATCCGTGAAAAAGACCGGGTGCCTGATCGTATTGGAAGAGGACGTACGGCAGGGATGCCTTGGCCAGGAGATTCTGGCCGGACTGGCAGAGCGGGGCGTGATCCCAAAGCAGGTCAAACTGATGAATTTGGGCGACGGCTTTGTGACCCATGGATCGGTGGCACAGCTGCGCCGAGCCTGGAATATTGACGGGCAGGCCGTTTATGAAACCGTAAAGGAGCTGAAAGGCGTTGAAAAAAGAACGACTGGATGTA
>CAVEIY010000243.1:905-2165 GCA_963615825.1 Flexilinea sp. | reverse complement strand
CCCCAGTTCAAATCTGGGTGGTACCTCCAAAATCGGCAACCTTCAAATGAAGATTGCCGATTTTATTTTTTCGCTATTTACTTTTCACTATTACCTAAAATCGCGTAGCCGATTTTGGAAAGTAATAAGTAAGAGCAAATAGTGAAGAGGTAAGGTGCGCCCACATTTTGCCCGGCCAGAGGAAAGCACGATCATCCGTGCATCCCACAAAATCAAACAAACACATAAATTCTGCCCCGGTTTGTTGACACAATCAGCAAACCGGGGCATTTTTTATTGATTTATGGAACAGCCCGGGAAACGGTGCGCTTTTTAAAGGGTGGCCAGATACTTTCCAAGCTCCCGGCCCAGGGTCCAAGCAATTCCGATGCTGACGCCTGCGACGGGGGTGGAATACTGAACGCCAAAGCGTCTGCCGCAGCAATTGCCGGTGGCGAAAAGTCCCGGAATGACGTCCAGCTGCTGATCGTAGACCTGTTGGTGGTCGTCCGTCCAAAGCCCATCCACTGTGACCATGGGTCCCATTGCGCCACCCTTGGTGCGGTCCGTAACCATGGCATAATAGGGCGCAGTATCCAGGGGAACCAACAGGCTGGGATCCTTGCCAAAGTCCTCGTCCCGTCCGCTCCGGCAGAACGCATTATATCGAGCCACGGAATCCAGCAGATTTTGCTTCAGCTGCCCGGTAAACCCCAGCATGTCCGCCAACTCCTCCAACGTATCTGCGGCGTAGAGGCGGGGCGATTCCACCCCCTTGGGGGCATGGGGATCCTTGATGGCATAGCCGTCTTTTTCGGCCTTTTGCGCGCCTGCAATATATTCTGCGGCGGTGGCCATTCTGGGATCCTCGGGATTGTTGACCCAAAGGGAGCCGTGAATCGGTGGCTGCCGCTGGAGAATATCATCGACTTTATTATCAAACAGATTCACCAGCCGGGGCGTTTTGATGCGCGCGGCTTCCAGCCCGGAGAACTCGCTGTCGCCAAAGCCCTCGTTGCAGAACCGCTTGTTTTCGCCGTCCAGCCACAGGGTTGCAGTGGCTTGAAACAGCGGCGAGTTGGGGGCTGCGGTGTTGCCGCCCATGCAGGCGATGGGACCGGGCACCATACGGCCACCAGCCCATACGCCCATGCAAATGCCGCTGCCGTCCCGGCTGAGTCCCGTAATTCGGTGGGATTCGGAAGGCGCCAGGGTCACCAGCTCGTCGCACAGGTCTTCCATCATCTCCTCGTTGCGGGCAAAGTCTCCGGCTGCCAGCAC
>CAVEIY010000243.1:0-895 GCA_963615825.1 Flexilinea sp. | reverse complement strand
ACCACACCTTTCCTTGCACAGAAGCGGAGATAGCCGCCGTGCCGCTCCTTTGCGATGACGGCAGAGACGCGGCCATCCTGTTTCTCCAGCTGCTCAGCGACTGTGGAGAAATGGAACTGTGCGCCACGCTCTTTGGCCCGCTGGATATTTGCCACCACGGCTTCGGTGATGCCCTTATCGTGCCACAGGGCTTCGGGAAAGGTGGCAGTGCCGATCCAGGTCTTGATGCCGCAGATGTTGTTGGAATATTTCTTAGGGGCAGGCCAATAGCGGATCTGCACATTGTCCCGCTGCTCCGGGGAAAGCGCCTCCAGGAACCAGTCAAAGCAGCTGCCGCAGTTCCGGACAAATTGCATAACCAGTCTGGGATTGCTTCGGTTTCCGCTGCGAAGCTGCCAATCGTTGAAAAACTCAACTTCATCCACCGGCGGAACGCCCTTGGAACGGAGAAAATCAGAATTGATATGGCCGAAATCAATGCCATAGGCCCAGTAGTTCTTTTCCACCATGGTTTCGATGACACGGACGGAAAGACCGGCCTCGGCACAGGCGCGTGCTGCGGCGACACCTGAATGTCCGGCGCCAACAATCACCACATCGGCCTCATAGGTATGCTCAATACGTTCCTCGGAAATCGGTTCCGGGGGGATTCTCCATGCGGCTTTGCCCATGGCAATCACTCCTTTTTCTGTTCTATGGCCATTATAAAAGCATCCGGCGGCCTTGGAAAGCGTCAGTTTTTTAAGGAGTAAAAATGTGACCTGAAAAAACTGCCGCAGGATGGTCCTGCGGCAGTGGGATTAGCGGGAGGCGGAGACGGATTTTCGGTATTCAGAGGCGCTCATGTTCTCCAGCTTACGGAAGCTGCGGTTAAAGGTTCGGCGGTTGGTATATC
>CAVEIY010000242.1:0-2172 GCA_963615825.1 Flexilinea sp. | reverse complement strand
GCTCCTTGGAAATGTAGGAAATCTTGCCGTCGGTTACGCCCACATAAGCGCCCAGAATCACCGGGAGCTTGTCAATCATGGTGACGGCAGTGATGTTGGAAAACAGTGTGTCCATAGGACTCCTTTCAAATCGTTGCGGGCTTGCCGCAGTTGTTACATTGCCTCTACGCAGTCACAAATCAGCTGGGAGAACCGCTCCTTGGCAGCAGCTGCGGCATCCAATACCTCCTGCTCGGAGAGCGTTGCGCCCTCGACAATACCGGCTGCAGCATTGGATACCAGAGAGAAGCCCAGCACCTCCATGCCAGCATGTCCGGCAGCCAGAACCTCCGGCACGGTGCTCATGCCCACCAGGTCGGCGCCCAATACGCGGATGGCGCGGATTTCTGCCGGAGTCTCATAGGAGGGGCCTGGGAAGTACATATAAACGCCTTCCTTCAGGTCCATGCCCTGGGCCTTGGCCACGTTCCGCGCAACCTCCTGGAGCCGCGGGGTATAGAGATGGGTTGCATCCGGGAAGCGGGTGCCAAATTCGTCCAGATTTTTGCCCCGGAGGGGAGAATCCATAAAGAACTTGATATGGTCGGTAATCAGGCAGATATCCCCCACCCGCAGGTCGAGGTTTACACCGCCGCAGGCATTGGTAATCACCAGCTTATCACAGCCCAGCAGCCGCAGCACCCGCAGCGGGAAGCAAACCTCCTCAAAGGTATAGCCCTCATAGGCGTGAAGCCGTCCCTGCATTACCGCAACCCGCTTGCCGGCCAGGGTGCCAAACACCAGCTGTCCCTTATGGCCGGGGGCAGTGGATACGGAAAATCCGGGAATCTCCTTGTAGGGAATTACAATGGGGTTCTCTGCCAGATCGGCCATATCTCCAAGGCCGGAGCCAAGGATCATGGCAATTTCCGGCTGAAAGCCCCCAAGACGTTCTGCTACCACGTCGGCAGCTTTCTGATAGTCAGCAAAGGTATAACGCATCGCATTTCATCCTTTCGTATCATAGATCACAACGGCATTGTGCCGATAAACTCGCGAAGAATTGAATCCGCCGGAACCAGCCGGGAATCCAGGGGCGCAATATGAGAAAGTCCCTGAAGCGCCGCCTGTACCTCACAATATCCGGGGATATTTTCCGGCAGCTCCCGCAGCAGGGGGACAATATAGGGCTGGAGGGCTTGCAGCTCATAGCCCAGCGTCGTATCCACTACCCCATGGGCCTGGGCACGGTGCGGCTCGATGTAAATTTTCTCGCTGGAGAGCACATTGTCCCACAGCTGTAGACTGTATTCCGCCGTAGCGCCCCGGAACTGATGATCCCGCACAATCCGCCGCATAAGCCGAAGCTGCTGGGGAGTACAAAGGATTTCATCTCCGATTCCAAAGGAGGACACCGGAGACACATACACCCGGCACGCCTGGGGATGCTGCTGGGTAAACAGCTCGTTGAGGGCATGAATTCCCTCGAAAATAAACACATCCCCCGGGGCAATGTCCAAATGAATGCTTCTCCCCTCCAGTCTGGAGTGGGTAGGGAAGCTGTAGATGGGAACGTCAATCGGCTCGCCCTGCTCCAGCATGGCAAAATGCTGGTTCAGCAGCGGAATATCCAGACATCCCGGCGCCTCCAAATCCCGCTGACCGTCTGGGGTCATGGGAAAATCCGGCGCATCCCATGGAAGATAGTAATTGTCCATGGAAACCAGATGGGCGGGAATGTCCTGGGCAATCAGCAAATCCCGAAGCCGCCTGCCGGAGGTGGTTTTACTGGACCCGGAGGGTCCGGACAGCAGCACCACCGGAGAAAGCGCACGGTTTTTCACCACCAGCTCTGCCACCTGGGCAATCTGCTGGCTATAGTGCTGCTCCCACCCGGCAATGGCATCCGATGCATTGCTTTGCAGCTGCCGGGCAACTTCATTGAGATCATAGATCACAGGATCACCTCCCGCTTTTTGCGGCATATCTCCTCAATGTCCCGGATATACTCCTGGGGATATTTCGGATTGGTCAGGCGCGTTACCCGGGTGCCGGAAATGGTCTTGGTAACCCCGCCGGACCCAAGAGACAGAATGGAATGGAGTTCTTCCATCATATATATATTGTAAAGATTATCGTATCCATGCCTGCTCCAGCCCACATTTTCAAAGCTGCCGGTCATATATTTCTGCC
>CAVEIY010000241.1:0-2178 GCA_963615825.1 Flexilinea sp. | reverse complement strand
GCCTGGAGCTGGGCACCGGCACCCTGTCCAATGCCATTGCCGAGCGGCTGAAGGACCACCGGGAGCTGGGACTTCACACCGAATGGTTCAATACCGGTGCAGGAGATTTGATCGAGGCCGGCATTATCACCGGCGAGCATAAAAACATCGACCACGGGCTTGCAGTAGCATCGGCAGCCTGGGGCGAGGAACGGCTCTATCAGATTTTGGGCAGCCATCCCAAGGTGGCGATCCGTCCGGCCAGCTATGTATGCGATCCCCGCACCATCTCGCAGATGAACAATATGATTGCCATCAATACGCTCATTGAGATGGACCTGACCGGTCAGGTGTGTTCGGAATCCATCGGTACCCGTCAGGTTTCCGGCTCCAGCGGCAACCTGTGCTTCTCCCTGGGCGCCATTCACTCCAAGGGCGGAAAGAGCATTCTGTGCTTCCCGTCCATGACCCGGAAGGGCGTGTCCAAAATCAAGACACAGCTGAGTCCTGGCGCCAATGTCACCATTCCCCGGAACTATGTGGACTATATTGTAACGGAATATGGCGTGGCGCGGATGAAGGGACGCAGCGTGATGGAGCGTACCATGCAGCTGATTAACATCGCGCACCCGGATGTACGGGATGAGCTGCGGTTTTATGCCCAGCAGCAGTTCTACATTTGATGGGAGGGCTACAGCATGACGGAATTTGAGCGGTTATATAACGAAAAAAAGGGCACGGTGGAGGATTGCCTAAAGGCCATTCACTCCTATTCCCGGGTCTGCTTTGCCGGAGATGGCAACCAGCCCAATGTGATTCTGTCCAATCTCCATAAGATTGCCCCCTATGTTCAGCAGGTCCACTGCATTAAGGGCCATGCGGGCAATTTCCAGTGCGTGACGGATCCGGCAATGAACGGGCACATCAGCTTCACCACCTTCCTGTATGGCCGTGAGATGATGGTGGGACAGACCCAGCGGAATGTGTCGTTTGTACCTGCGGATATCTGCGACTACGGCAATTTTATGGCGGAGTACCGTCCCCGGAATACCTTCGTCGCCTGCGTCAGCCCCATGGATGACCACGGTTATTTCCAGCTGGGACTGACGGATATGTGGGAAAGCGTCAGCTTTAAAACCTGCGATACCATTATCCTGGAGGTCAACCCACAGCAGCCACGAGTAAAGGGCGGACTTCGGATCAACATCCGGGACGTTACGGTTCTTACGGAGGTGGATTATCCGCCCCTGGTGGTACCGGATGCGGAAAGCTCTGAGATTGAGGAGAAAATTGGCGAAAATGTGGCGGAGCTGGTCCACGACGGCGACTGTATTCAGCTGGGCATCGGCTCTATGCCCAATGCGGTTGGTCACCATCTGATGGATAAGAAGGATCTGGGCCTGCATACGGAGATGTTTACCTCCATCATGGGCGAAATGATCCGTAAGGGCGTTATTACCGGGGAACGGAAGAACTATAATAAGGGCCTGCATATCGGCTGCTTTGCCGGCGGCGATCTCGCCCTGTATGAAACACTGTCCACGAATCCTGCGGTTCGCCTGTGCCCCACTTCGGTGGCGGTGGATCCCGGTGAAATCTGCAAAAATGACAACATGGTGTCCATCAACACCATCATTGAGATGGATATCACCGGCCAGGTGTGTTCGGAGTCCATTGGACCCAAACAGTTCTCCGGAACCGGCGGCGCATTCTGCTTTGCCTACGGAGCGCTTCACTCCAAGGGCGGAAAGGGTATCCTTGCGTTCCAGGCGGCAACCAAAAAGGGCGTATCGAAGATCTCTTCCCAGCTAAAGCCCGGTGCCGTGGTGTCGATTCCCAGAAACTATGTGGACTACGTGGTAACGGAATACGGCATTGCCCATCTCCGGGGCCGCAGCGTCAAGGAGCGCGCTCTCCAGCTGATTTCCATTGCGCATCCGGATGTCCGGGAAGAACTGCGGCGGTATGCCAAGGAGCAGTTTATCATCGTCTGAGCGACGGATCTGGTTACAACAAATCGGCTTCATCCACTGCGAAAAAACGTTGTTTCCGGAATGTCCGGGAGCTGTGTGGCAGCACACAGAAACCCTTGACATTCCGTTGAAATATCAGTATCATAATAGCGTGATACAATAAGGATGTTATGCATCTGAAAAATCTGAAAGGAATGATACCATTGGCAAAGTCTAAAGTTACAAC
>CAVEIY010000240.1:0-2195 GCA_963615825.1 Flexilinea sp. | reverse complement strand
CCCTGAGCCTGGTGCTGATGGTACTGGTGCTGATCTGCATCGGCATTATGAACCATTTCTCCAGCGACGATCCCGAGGATGAGGGGGTAATCGCACCGTGAAAAAATTCTGCAAGGTATTTACCGTTCTCATCTTTCTGTTCCTCTATCTGCCTATGATTGTGCTGGGAATTGCCTCCTTTAACCTGGGCACCGATGTTGCCACCTGGGAGGGCTTTACCCTAGGGCAGTATAAGGCGCTGTTTCAGGACCACACGCTGCTGCCGCTGCTGGGCAACTCCTTTCTGATTGCCATTGTTGCAGCCGTGATTGCCACCATTCTTGGCACCATGGCAGCCGTGGGGATTCACTCCATGCGCCGCCGCCCCAAAGCCCTGGCAATGACCCTGACCAACATTCCCATGACCAACCCGGATATCGTCACCGGTGTCTCGCTGGCGCTGCTGTTTGCCTTTGTGGGCACGGTGCTGAAAAAGAACCACGTCATGGGCTTTACCACCCTGCTGATTGCCCACATCACCTTTGATATGCCCTATGTCATTCTTTCGGTGATGCCCAAGCTCAGCCAGATGGACCCTGATCTTCAGGAGGCCGCACTGGATCTGGGCTGCACCCCGGTACAGGCATTTTTCAAGGTGGTCATCCATGAAATTCTGCCCGGCATCATCTCCGGTGCGCTGATGGCCTTTACCATGAGTCTGGACGACTTTGTCATTTCCTACTTTGTCTATGGTCCCAGCTTCGTCACCCTGCCGGTGGAAATCTACAACTATACAAAGAAACCCTTGCAGCCAAAAATCTATGCACTATTTACCCTGCTGTTCCTGGTGATTCTGGTGCTGATGGTGCTGATGAATCTGCTCCAGCTGCGGGACTCCAAGCGGACCGTCTCCCGTCGGAAGCGTTCCGGAGAGGAGGCGGCAGTATGAGCATAAAAAATCGACTCTTTTCTCTGAGTCTTGCCGCCCTTTTGTGCGTTCCCTCCTTTGCCGGAGTTTTTACCACAAAGGCCGCCGCTGCTGACACGGGCGTTACCATCAACGTCTACAACTGGGGCCAGTATATCTCCGATGGTACCGACGGTTATATCGACGTCAACGCCGCCTTCACCGAGGCCACCGGCATTGAGGTCAACTATATGACCTTCGACACCAACGAGAGCCTGTATACCAAGCTGAAAACCGGCGGCTCCTCCTATGATATCATCGTCCCCTCTGACTATATGGCCGGACGGCTGATTGACGAGGGTCTGGTGCAAAAGCTGGACATGGACAACATCCCCAACTATCAGTATATTGGCGAAGCTTACAAAAACACCGCCTACGATCCGAACAACGAGTATTCCGTCCCCTATACCTGGGGCACCGTTGGCGTAATCTACAACAAGAAGTATGTGGACGAGGCGGATATCGGCTCCTGGGATCTTCTTTGGAACGACAAATATGCCGGGAAAATTCTGATGTTCGACAACAACCGGGACGCTTTCGCCATTGCGGAATCCCGGCTGGGCTATTCGCTGAACACCACCGATTCCGTTGCCCTTACAGCCTGCGCTGAACTGCTCAAGCAGCAGAAGCCTGTGGTGCAGCAGTACGTCATGGACCAGATTTTTGATAAGATGACCCGGGAAGAGGCTTGGATTGCCCCCTATTATGCTGGCGACTATCTTACCATGCTGGAGGACAATCCGGATCTGGGCTTCTACTTTCCGGAAGAGGGCTTCAACCTGTTCATCGACTGTATGATGATCCCCTCCACTGCGGAGCACAAGGCCGAAGCGGAAGCCTATATCAACTTCCTGCTGAGTCCTGAGGTCTGCGGCGAAAACCTGGACTATTTGGGCTATTCCGCCCCGGAGGAAGCCGCGAAGGAATATATGGATCCCGAGGTTTCTTCCAGTGAGATTGCCTATCCCAGCGACGAAACCCTTGCCCGCTCCGAAGCGTTTCTCTATTTGCCCACGGAATCCAATCAGCTGATGGATTCTCTGTGGCTGGATGTGAAAACCGGCGATTCCGAGGACACCACGGTAATGATGGCTGTAACCATCGGCGTTATTGTCCTGGCCCTGGCCATTCTGCTGCTTCATTCCATCCGGAAAAAGCGCCGGAAAGCACGCCGCTGCCGGTATTATTCCAAATAATCAAAACCACTAGTGAACTAGTGGTTTGCCCAGGCCCTAGAAGGGCCAGCCTC
>CAVEIY010000239.1:0-2207 GCA_963615825.1 Flexilinea sp. | reverse complement strand
TGTTCTCGATGTCGTTGCGGTTGGGATCGGCGGCAATGGTGATCTCCGCCCAGCTCTCATAAATGGGTACACGTTGGGCATAGAGGGTGTCCAGACTTTCTCCTGGACCAAAGGCAATGCCGCGGGTTTTAATGTTGCTGAGTCTGGCCCGAAGCTCCTCCAGCTCTACCTTTAAGTAGATGACCGTGCCAACTTCCTTCATGTGGCCCATGGCTTCCGGCTCCAGCGGTACCGATCCGCCGGTAGCCACCACCGTATTGTGGGGATGCAGCCCACAGATTACACGATTTTCAATGTCCAGGAAGGCTTCCTTGCCCTCATTGTCCAAAATCTCCTGTAGGGTTTTCCCGGTTGCCTTGCAGATTTCCAGATCGCCGTCTACAAAATCCATGGCAAGGGTCTTAGCCAGGATCACGCCGATGGTGCTTTTGCCGGCACCGGGCATACCAATGAGAATCAGATTGTCCTTCACGTTAGTCCTCCAAATAGTAGGTGATATACCACATGCCCTGCTGCCCCGCCTTGTTTTTGGTCAGCGCCACAGTGGAATCCTTCTGATCCGTCAAAACCGTCTCCGTATCGTCATAGGCAATGCCCACATAGCCTGCCTTATCATAATAGAGATAATAATACACCACATTATCCTCTACAGCGATATTCCACAGCCGCAGATTTGTAATGGCAGAACCGCCGGAGGTTTCCACCCCATACAGCGCATCCTCGGTGTTCATCAGTTGAATCAAAGAGCGCTGAATTTCTGTATCGTCTGCAAACAGCTGGGAGATGTCCTGATACTGTCCATCATACCAGGCCAGCATCTTGTCGCCATCCTTGCTGCCATAGAGCCGCAGACCATTCATAAACCGCAGATCCTGCGCTGTATCCATATAGGAATCCAGCTGGTTTGGATCAGAAAACACGGATTTCGCCGCACTCATATAGTCCGTATAGGTGGTGGTGTTGATGACAGATTCATCGGTTCCAAACAGCGCGCCCAGAGCATTGCCCAAAAACATGCCGATCAGAAACGCAACAATCACCGCAAACACCGCTACGGCCATGGTTTTGGGAAACGGGTTTTCTTCCTTGGGGAATTTAATATCCATAGATTACTTTTCCTTTAACAGGTCCCGAATTTCGGTAAGCAGTTCTTCGGTGGTAGGGCCTTTGGGCGCTTCCGGCTCTTCTTCCTTCTTAGGTGCAAGCCGGTTTACCACCTTTACAATCCAGAATACCACAAAAGCGGTAATCAGGAAGGTGATAATGGCGTTAATTACAGCGCCAATGCCAAAGGGTCCCACTGTAATTCCAGAAAAATCTGTTTTTCCCATAATTAAGGCGATAATAGGTGTCAGCAGATTTTCCACCACAGAGGTGACAATTGCCGTAAAAGCAGAGCCAATCACAACGCCAACTGCCATATCCAGCACATTGCCGCGCATAATAAAGGTTTTAAACTCAGAGATCCATCCAGATTTTTTCATAGGGATTTTCCTCCTTATGTTTTTACTTCTTTTTCGGTACCAGCTTTTCCTTGCCGCCCATGTAGGGACGAATGACCTCGGGGATCAGCACCGTGCCGTCCTCCTGGAGGTTATTCTCCAGGAATGCAATGAGCATTCTGGGAGGTGCAACACAGGTGTTGTTCAGGGTATGCGCCAGCTGCATCTTGCCGTTTTCGTCCTTATAGCGGATTTTCAGACGGCGGGCCTGGGCATCACCCAGGTTGGAGCAGGAGCAGACCTCAAAATACTTCTGCTGACGGGGACTCCATGCCTCGATATCGCAGGACTTCACCTTCAGGTCTGCCAGATCACCGGAGCAGCACTCCAGCTGACGGACAGGAATATCCATGGAGCGGAACAGCTCTACAGACAGCTTCCACAGCTTTTCGTACCAGTCCTTGCTGTCCTCGGGCTTGCAAACCACGATCATCTCCTGCTTCTCAAACTGATGGATCCGGTAAATGCCGCGCTCCTCAATGCCATGGGAGCCTTTTTCCTTCCGGAAGCAGGGGGAGTAGGAAGTCAGGGTCAGCGGCAGCTGCTCTGCGGGGAGAATCTGGTCGATAAAGCGGCCGATCATGGAATGCTCGGAGGTACCGATGAGATACAGATCCTCGCCCTCGATCTTATACATCATGGCGTCCATATCGGTCTGGCTCATGACGCCCTCCACCACGTTGCCGTGGATCATGAAGGGGGGGA
>CAVEIY010000238.1:0-2231 GCA_963615825.1 Flexilinea sp. | reverse complement strand
ATCATGATCCGTCCCTCCTTAATAGACCTTTTCGGTGTTCAGCAGAGCGTCCGTGCCGCCGTCGCAGAACAGAATGATGCCGTTGATGCCATGGGCCTGCTGGGATACCAGAAACACAATGGAGTTTGCGATATCCGCAGGGTCCATCAGCTTGTCCTCCCCGTACAGGGTGGGAATGGGCAGTGCCATAACGGCCACGCGCTCATGGGGGCTGAGCTTTGCGGTCATGGCGGTTTCTACATTGCCCGGTGCAATGGCGTTGATCCGGACACCCTGGGAAGCCCAATGGGCGGATACCCGGCGCATCCAACGGGCCAATGCGTATTTGGTTGCCACATACATGGAGTGTGCATCCTTCTGCGGGTCCAAACGCTCCATCAGTGCCAGTGCGCGGGGTTCATCCATCTGGTTATTGAGCAGGTTGACTACGTCCATACGGGCAGCACCCTGGGAGATGGTATTGGAAGCAACGACCACGCAGGCGCCTCGACGCTTCTGCAGCAGATCAAATACACCCTCGGCCAGGCGCATGGTGCCAAAATAGTTCAAGGAAATAATCAGCTTCAAATTGCCGCAGGAGTTGGAAACACCGGCGCAGCATACCAGTCCGTCCATGCCCTCAGAGCAAAGCGTGTGAAGCCGATCAATCACAGCCTGCCGGCCCTCATCTGTGGCCAGGTTTGCGGTGATGTCTCCATGATTTACGTCGATATTATAGACCAGATGGCCCTGTGCCCGCAGATATTCTACAGTCTTGGCGCCGATACCGCTGGAGCCTCCGGTGACTGCATAAATGCCCATAGCAATTCTCCTTTGTAGTTGAGATTTCGGGGAGGGAATCCTGTGGATTTCGTCCCTTTGTAATTCCTATTATAGCGCATTATGTACCATCTGCCTCGTACAAAACATACAAAAAAGTGATTTCATATTGGGAAAATGCATGAAGTTCATACCGGCATTTGGAAGAGCGGAAAAATCACCGGCTTCCTCCTATCAAGGAAGAGGCCGGTGAGAAGATTTTGATTATTCCTGGGCAAACAGTGCGGTGGAAAGATACCGCTCGCCAGTGTCCGGGAAAATGACCACAATGCGCTTGCCCTTATTTTCGGGACGGGCAGCAACCTGGGTGGCAGCCCACAGCGCAGCACCGGAGGAAATGCCCACAAGAATGCCGTCTGTCCGGGCAATTTCCCGTCCAACCTGGAAGGCATCCTCGTTTTTCACGGCGATGATTTCGTCGTAGATGGTGGTGTCCAAGGTGTCCGGTACAAAGCCCGCGCCGATGCCCTGAATCTTATGGACGCCGGGATGCCCCTGGGTGAGCACCGGAGAATCCGTCGGCTCAATGCCGATGATCTGAATATCCGGGTTCTGCTCCTTTAAATACTTGCCTGCACCGGATAGCGTACCGCCGGTGCCAATGCCTGCGATAAAGATGTCAACCTTTCCCTCTGCGTCCTTCCAGATTTCCGGGCCTGTGGTGGCATAGTGCTTTTTGGGATTGGCGGGATTGGTGAACTGTCCGGGAATGAAGCTGTTGGGAATCTCTTTGGCCAGCTCCTCGGCCTTGGCAATGGCGTCTACCATCTTGGGGCCGGGGGTCAGCACCAGCTCGGCGCCATAGGCGGCCATCAACCGGCGGCGCTCAACACTCATGGTTTCCGGCATGGTGATGATAATCCGATAGCCTCGCGCTGCGGCAAAGGCAGCCAGGGCCACGCCGGTATTGCCGGAGGTCGGTTCAATGATGACCGTATCCTGATTGAGAACGCCCCGTTCCTCCGCATCCTCCAGCATAGCGGCGGCGATCCGGTCTTTGATGGAACCGGCGGGATTGAACAGCTCTACCTTGGCGACGATTTCAGCGGGAATGTTATGCTTCTTTTCATAACCGGTCAGCTCCACCAGCGGGGTATGACCAATGAGTTCCGTAACAGAATGATAAATTGCCATTTGAATAATCTCCTTTATATATAATGTATGTCATATAGATGGTTGAATGCTGGCTACAAGTCGATCAGCGGCAACATCGTGACAGGGAGACAGTAAAATGGGTGTATTTCATTGGGCATCCCTCATTTCCTACTGGATTTGTGGGCTAATAATAACATATAAAACATACCGTGTCAATAGGAATATTAGATTTTGAATTGCTTTTTTTGAATTTCCTAGTATAATGATATCAAAACAAGGGGGGACGCGCCATGGAGCCGAGACTGACAGCCATAGAG
>CAVEIY010000237.1:0-2264 GCA_963615825.1 Flexilinea sp. | reverse complement strand
GACGGGAGGTTCCGATCATGAAAGAGAAATTCAGTGAAAAAGGCAGAGATCCCTACGACGGCCTGCGCCCCTATTCCGCGCTGACCCACGGCGTCGGTATTATATTTGCATTGGCTGCTCTGGCGATTCTGCTGCATATGACCATATCCATGGGATCCGGCGCAGGGACCATCACGGCGGTTTCCGTCTATGCGGTGAGCATGCTGTGCCTCTACACGGCGAGCACGGTGTACCACAGTCTTAATACGGATGTACAGGGGCGGCTGTTCCTGAGAAAGCTGGATCATGTGATGATCTATTTCCTGATTGCCGGAACCTATACCCCCATCTGCACCATCTCTCTGGGCGGCATGCTGTCGGGCAAAGTGATGCTGGCGGTGATCTGGACCATGGCGCTGCTGGGCACGGCTTTTACGCTGTTTTGGATCAAAATGCCCCGGGCCTTGACCTCCATCATCTATCTGGTGATGGGATGGACCGCAATTTTCGCCATCTATCCCCTCCACGCGGTGATGAACTCCGTGAGCTTTGGGATGCTGCTGGCAGGTGGTATTCTGTATTCCATCGGCGGCGTACTCTATGCGCTGAAATGGCCGGGACGGAACAACAAGTATTTCGGCTGCCATGAGATTTTCCACGTGTTCATTGTATTGGGCAGCGTGTGCCATTTTGTGATGATCTATCACATCCTTGGGGCATAAACGGTAAGGACCCGCGTAAATATGTTATCGGGCTTGCGGTATTGCCCAAGGTATAAAAAAGACAGCTGCGGCGTATCTTGATGATGCGTCGCAGCTGTTTGCTTTTTAAGGAAGCAGCTTCTTGCCGAATTGTACGGTGTTGCCTTATCCATCCAAGTCTTTAAAATCGTAAACCTCGCTGGGCAGCACATCGGCCAGCTCCACCAAGGCGGGGGAGAATCCGCCAAAGGGCGTGGGGCGATGAATGGGGGAATGGAGCGGCTCTTCGGAGTAGCTGTGGGTGCAGGGCAGTGCCAGATAGACCGTGGTGCCCTGACCGGGCTGAGATTCCAGCATCAGAGAGCCGCCGTGCTGCTGGAGAATTGCCCGGGCCAGAGGAAGCCCCAGGCCGATGCCCCAGCGATGATCCGGCAGATCCCGGGGGCTTTCCTGCCGGGAGAACACCTGGGCCATCTGATCCGGCGCAATGCCGCAGCCATCGTCCCGCACCAGCAGACAGACACGCCGCGGAGACGTTTTTTTCAGCTGAAGGGTGATATGACCGCCCGGCTCTGTGAATTTCAGCGCATTGGACACCAGATTCAGCAGCGCCTGACCCAACGCCTCGGCGTCGAATCGGCACAGGACATCCTGGGGCGGCAAAATCAACTCCAGCTGGCGCTGGGCCTGCTCCACCAGGGGACCAAGCAGCTGAGACTGCTCCTCCAGCCAGAGACTGAGGTTATCGTGCTTGGGCAGAATACGCAGCCGCTGGGGATCGCTGCAAATGCGCAGATGAGTGCCCGCGCGGAATACGGCGTAGATGCCCTGAAGCAGCTGGGCAGAGGAGGCCTGAACGTCGGAATCTGCCTGCTCCGGCAGCTGCCGCAAAAGCTCTGGCGCAGCAGCCATTACGCCGCTCAGGGGAGATAGAATGCCCTGGGCAACAGAGGCCATCACCCGGCGAGACTGCGGCACGGCGTCCAATACCTCCAGCAACCGGCAGCCCATCCAGAGCGTCACCCGCAGATCTCGCTCCAGGCCCATCAGGGTACCGGAAAACAGCCGGCTGCCGCTTCCTTCATAGCGAAAGGCGGAGCAGTCGTCGGCGGACAGAAGCTCGGTAATCAGACTGCCCGGCGTGATCCCGGGAAAGCACCGCTGGGCCGATTGATTCATTTTTAAAAGGGTATCGCCCTCAAACAGCAGCAGCGGGGAGGTACACCCGTCCAGCAGCGGCTGAAGATCGTCAAGGGTAAAAGAGATCATAGAATTTCCCTCCCAACCTACCGGTGTTAGCCTATCCAGTTTTTCGTGGAACAAGCTGTGTAATATTTGGGAAAAAACGCTGTTCTTTACAGGGCTATGATACCTGAAAAAGTAACGAAAAGCAACGACAGAATTCAACTTTTTACGTCATGCTCCACATTTTTTTCGGGATTCCGGGGAAAAGAATCAGAAGCCCTTTACGTTTCTGAGATGATAGTATATAATAACTGGGACGGACGTTGCCCTGGCAGGCAGTCGTCCGCTGGCACAATGGAATAATGCAATAAAGGAGATATCTGGCAATGAGTGTAAAAG
>CAVEIY010000236.1:0-2282 GCA_963615825.1 Flexilinea sp. | reverse complement strand
GTTACAGTGATGAGATTATTTTCAGACATTGTTCGGATACCTCCTGTCATTAAACTTTGGAAATTGCGCCGAACTTGCACTTTTCGATGCAGCTGCCGCACTTGATGCACTTGCTGGTGTCGATCTTGAAGGGAGAACGGATCACACCGGAGATGGCGTCGGCAGGGCATACACGGGAGCATGCGGAGCAGCCCTTGCACTTGGCGGGATCAATCTCATAGTGCAGCAGGCTCTTGCACACACCGGCGGGGCAGCGCTTGTCGACCACGTGGGCAATGTATTCATCCCGGAAATTCCGGATGGTAGAGAGCACCGGGTTGGGCGCCGTCTGGCCCAGGCCGCACAGTGCTGTGCCCTTAATATTGGCAGCCAGCTTCTCCAGCTGGTCGATGTCCTCCAGGGTGCCCTTGCCCTCGGTGATCTTGTCCAGAATCTCCAGCATCCGGCGAATGCCAACCCGGCAGGGGGTACATTTGCCGCAGGATTCGTCAACGGTGAACTGCAGGAAGAACTTTGCGATATCCACCATGCAGTTGTCCTCGTCCAGTACGATCATGCCGCCGGAACCCATCATAGCGCCGATTTTCGCCAGGTTGTTGTAGTCGATGGGAACATCAATCTGGGAAGCGGGAATGCAGGCACCGGAGGGACCGCCGGTCTGTACGGCCTTGAACTTCTTGCCGTTTGGCACGCCGCCGCCGATGTCCTCAATGATGGTACGAAGCGGCGTACCCATGGGGATTTCCACCAGACCGGTGTTGACGATTTTGCCGCCCAGAGCAAATACCTTTGTGCCAGTGGAACCCTCTGCGCCGATGGCGGCATAGGCAGCGGCACCATTGTTGATGATCCAGGTAATATTCGCGTAGGTTTCCACGTTGTTCAGCAGCGTGGGCTTTCCGAACAGGCCCTTGTTGGCCGGGAAGGGGGGACGGGGGCGAGGCTCACCGCGGTTGCCCTCGATGGATACCATCAGCGCCGTTTCCTCGCCGCAGACGAATGCGCCGGAGCCAAGGCGGGTTTCCAGATGGAAGCTAAAGCCGGTTTCAAAAATGTTGTCGCCCAGCAGGCCGTATTCCTCTGCCTTCTTGATGGCAATGTTCAGACGCTCGACGGCGATGGGGTATTCTGCACGGACGTAAATATAGCCCTGGCTGGAGCCAACGGCATAACCGGCAATGGTCATTGCTTCGACCACACTGAAGGGATCACCTTCCAGCACGCTTCGATCCATGAAAGCGCCCGGGTCACCCTCGTCGGCGTTGCAGCAGACATACTTGAGGTCGCCCTTTGCGTTGGCGGTGAACTGCCATTTCAGGCCGGTGGAGAAACCGGCGCCGCCGCGGCCACGCAGGCCGGAAGCCTTTACCTCGTCAATAACCTGCTGCGGGGTCATTTCCGTGAGCACCTTGCCCAGCGCCATATAGCCGCCGGTGCCGATGTACTCGTCGATGTTTTCTGGATCAATGACGCCGCAGTTCCGAAGGGCAATTCGCTGCTGCTGGCGATAGAAATTGGTGTCGGTGAGGGATTCTACTACTTTGTTGGTGCCCTCTTCTACATTTAAAAGACGCTGAACCGGACGGCCCTTCAGCAGGTGCTCCTCTACGATTTCAGCTACGTCCTCTACATGGACCATAATATAGTGGGTGCCATCGGGATAAATGACCACGTTGGGACCCTTGGCGCAAAGACCCAGGCAGCCGGTTTTGACCACACGGATCTCCTGATCCAGGCCAAACTTTTTCAGCTGCACCTCAAATTCCTCTGCCAGACCGTTTGCATTGGCTGCTGCACAGCCGGTGCCGGTACATACCAGAATATGTGCGCGATATAACGCCATGAATGCTCCTCCTTTACTCCGCAGCGCCGATGGTATATTCCGTTACCACCTGCTTGTTGACCAGATGCTGTGCCACGATCTGAGGAACCTTTTCGGGACTCATTTTGACATAGGTGACCTTTTCCTGACCGGGGACATAGACCTCAACGATTGGTTCCAGACGGCAGACGCCAATGCAGCCGGTCTGGGTGACCTGGACGTTTTTCAGTCCGCGCTTGTTGATTTCCTCCACAAAGGCATTGAGAACGGGACGGGCGCCTGCTGCAATACCGCAGGTTGCCATGCCCACCACCACGCGGATGGTATCGGCGTTTTCGCTGCGGAGGTTCATTTTATCCTGCATCTGCTCCCGCAGTGCTTTGAGTTCTTCCAGAGACTTCATGATGCTCCTCCTTTACATATACTTCTTGAGAATGTCGCCGACCATATCGGGGGTCAG
>CAVEIY010000235.1:0-2322 GCA_963615825.1 Flexilinea sp. | reverse complement strand
GTCATGTAAGCATTATCATCAGAGGTCAGCAGATACCAGTAGTTGGGGGCATACTCCTTCAGATCGTCATAGAGATCAATGATGATGCCGTCGTTGATTGCCTTTTCGTGGCCGCTGCTGCCAACGGATGCACCGCTGGAGCTGCCATAATAGTTCATAACGCCGATGATATCGGTATAATCGCCGCTGGCAATCATCAGGTTAAAGGCTTCCTGCTCTACAAAGCCGCCTGCCACTGCATTGAAGTCAATGTAGACGTTGGTAGCCTCGTTAATCATCTTTACCATCGCAACCTGCTCGGAGAAATCCTCCAGGTTCATCATGGTGCTGACATAGGGCGCCACTGGCATCCAGCAGCTATAGTGTACGGCCTCTTCCTCGATGGGAAGGGGTACCTCCTGCAGGCCCTGAGGCCCTTCGGCGGCACTGTCTGCAACAGAGTCTGCCAGAGACTCTTCGGCAGATGCAGCAGGTGCAGCAGGCGTCTGCGCTTCCGCCGGTGCCTTTTCGCTCTCCTGTGCCGGAGCCGAATCCGGCGCCTGTGCCGACGACGCAGCTCCGCCGCCGCAGCCAGCCAACAGTCCCAGACACAGCGTCAAGCTCAGCAGCAGGGACAGAAGCTTTTTCATTTTCATTTCAGTTCCTCCGTTTCCGGTCGTTTTCCGCGGATCACAGCCCGATGGAAAACGCCAAACAATTCATTGGGATGTGGTCAATATCCCAAGTTCATGATACCACATCCCGCTACAGATGGAAACTGACAGAAATCAGGTTATACCCTATGAATTTTTGACTATATTCTGAAAAAAACTTGATTCCCCAGTATCATATTTGATACTATATAGATGAGTCAGGAATATAAGGAGAGGTGACCGTTCTTGAGCAAAGAGCATACTCAGGACATTTATCTGCTGGACCACCTGGTGTCCCATCTGACCAGCCCACTGTTTATTACCGACGAATTGGAGCTGCGAAAGCTGTGCAATGAGGCAGACTTCTATCCCATTTCCCAGCAATACTGCGTATTGACCGTGCGCATTGAACGTTGGAGCACCGTTTTTTCCACCTCCGAATGGCAGGAGGTCATCCGGCACCACTTTTTCGTGCTCTCCAATATGCTCACGGAGCTGCTGAATGAAAAGAATATTGCGGTCGCCGCGGAAAAAGACTATCAAATGGTCTGTATCATCAACCTCAAGCAGCCCTGGAGCGAATTTCAGGAGACGATTTCCCCGGTGCTCCTCCAGGTGATGGAGGTATTGGACACCGAATTTGATATCAGCGTCACCATGGCCCTCAGCGACCTGGCCCAGGGACTCTGTCAGCTTCCCCTGGCCTTTCTCCATACCCAGGACGCTCTGTGGTATAACGACTTTTTCGGCCTGGATCGTCAGATTCTTTTCTATGACCAGCTCAGCAGCACCGCGCATCCCATGATCCGCTCGGAGCTGATGGAGCTGGACAAAAAGCTGATTTCCAAGCTTCAGGTGATGGATATCGCGGGGATCAAATATGTCCTCCACGAGATGATTGACCGGGAGTTTATTCAGGAAACGCCCACGGTAAAGATTCTTCGGGTTCGACTGGGCGGCATCTGCTGTAAGATTCTCGATGTGCTGGACGAGCTGCGGGATAAAATTGGCGCCGGACTGTACTATGCCCTGGATCCCGCACCCAAAATTGCCGAAGCGCAAACCCTTTCTGAGCTGACCAGTGCCCTGGACGAGATTTTTGACGCAATCTGTCGCGCCCAAAACGCCGAACCCCAGGAACCAAAGCCCCAGTGGGTGGATAAAATGTCCGCCTATATTTTGGGACACTATACCGACGAGGCATTGGGCCTTACCGAAGTCTCCTCCGTTTTTGGCATTACCCCCTCCTATGCTACCCGGGTGTTCAAGCAGTATACCGGTCGGGGCATCTATGAAACCATTCAGCACGTCCGGCTGACGGCGGCAAAATCCATGATGCATTCCGATAAGACCATGAAGGAAATCGCCCATGCGGTAGGCTATACCAGCTTTCTCTCCATGAATCGCGCCTTTAAAAAGTATGAGGGCGCTACCCCATCGCAGTTTAAGGGGCACTAAAGTTGACAGATTGTTCACACACATCCCGTCATGATGTAGTATAATGATGAAAATGATATTAATCGCTGTGCCCATGGACCGCACAGCAGGAAGGGAGCGTTTCCTATGAAAAAGAAGCATATTGTCAGCGGCCTTGCCATTCTCGGTGCCGGTGCCGCAGCTGCCGCGGCTGTAGTTGCCGCAAAGAAGCTGGCAAAGGAAAATACCGAGCCGGAGGATGCCATTCTGCTGG
>CAVEIY010000234.1:0-2326 GCA_963615825.1 Flexilinea sp. | reverse complement strand
TCCGCGGAGACTGTTGTCCGGACGTTGGCAGAAAAGGGAATTGCCTTGCGGATATTCTGCGGCTCCCAGGATGAAGATTGCCTTCCCATGGCAAAAAAATTGTTTGCAGCCGCACAGAATGCGCAGCTGGACGCGGCGCTTACCATTCAGGAAAACAGCCGGCATCAGTTTCCGGAAGCTCCGTACACGCTGGACGATATTCTGTAAAAAAGCGTGCAGGTACACCGTTTGGACCGAAATTGTAAAAAATCTGGGAAGATATGGATTTTTGGTTCAAACCGTGCTATACTTATAAAGTATGCATAAAGCAAGGACGGTGAAAGCTGCCCTTGGGAATTTCTATTGGAAGGTGTTATTTATGACAAAGGTTGATATTTACTCCGGCTTCCTGGGCGCTGGTAAGACCACGCTGATCAAGAAGATGATCGCGGAGGGCTACAAGGGCCAGAAGCTGGTGCTGATTGAGAATGAGTTTGGTGAGATCGGCATTGACGGCGGCTTTCTGCAGGATGCCGGCATCAACATTACGGAGATGAATTCCGGCTGCATCTGCTGCTCCCTGGTGGGCGACTTCGGCAAGGCTCTGACGAAGGTCATCAACGAGTACCACCCCGACCGGATCATCATCGAGCCCTCCGGCGTGGGCAAGCTGTCCGACGTGATCGGTGCTGTGAACAAGGTCACCGGTCCTGACGTGACCCTGGGCTACACCGTGGCCGTTGTGGACGCCGGAAAGGTCAAGGTCTATACCAAGAACTTCGGTGAGTTCTATAACAACCAGGTGGAGACCGCTTCCACCATCATCCTGTCCCGTACCGATTCCATCCCCCAGGCAAAGTTGGACGCCGCCGTGGAAATTCTGCGGCAGCACAACGCTGTGGCCACCGTTATCACCACCCCCTGGGGCGAGCTGACCGGTGAGCAGCTGATCTCCGCCATGGAGGGCAAGGCCTCTCTGGCCGCTGAATTGGCCCGGCTGGAATCCGAGCGCCTGGAGGCTGAGGAAGAGGAGCACGAACACCATCATCACCACCATGGCGACGATGACGATGAGGACGAGCATGAGCACCATCACCACCACCACGATGATGACGAGGATGACGATGACGAGGACGAGCACGAGCATCATCACCACCATCATGACGAGGATGACGATGACTGCTGCTGTCACGATCATGACCATGAGGCGCATGAGCACCACCATGACCACGAGCATGAGCATGACGAGAACTGCACCTGCGGCTGCCATGACCACCACCATCATCACCATCATGCCGACGAGGTCTTCACCTCCTGGGGCACTGAGACTGCCCGGAAGTTTGAGAAGCAGACCATTGAGAACGCTCTGAAGGCCCTGGATTCCGGCGACTACGGCGCGATCCTCCGCGCCAAGGGCATTCTGCCCGCGGTGGACGGCACCTGGATCCACTTTGACTATGTGCCCGAGGAGCACAATGTCCGTTCCGGCAGCGCCGATGTCACCGGCAAGCTCTGCGTCATCGGCTCCAAGCTGGACGAGAAGGGCATTGCCGAGCTGTTCGGGGTGTAAGCCATGGTCATGCAGCAGATCCCTGTTTATGCCTTTACGGGCTTCCTGGATTCCGGCAAGACCAAGTTTATCCAGGAGACCCTGGAGGACCCCCGGTTCAACGCCGGAGAGCGGACCCTGGTCCTGATCTTCGAGGAAGGGGAGGAGGAGTACGATCTCTCCACCTATCCCAAGAAGAACGTCTATCTGGAGGTCCTGGACCAGCAGACCGTGACCACCGAAGAGCTGAAGGCCCTGCAGAAGAAATACAAGGCCGAGCGCGTGGTTGCCGAACTCAACGGCATGCAGCAGGTGGGCGACCTCTATATGCGTTTCCCTGATAACTGGGCCATTGCTCAGGAGGTCATGTTCGCCGACGCCACCACCTTTATGACCTACAATGCCAATATGCGCAATCTGGTCATGGACAAGCTCATGGGCGCCCAGATGGTGGTGTTCAACCGCATGACTCCGGGCCAGGATGTGATGCCCTTCCACAAGCTGGCGAGGGCTGCCAACCGCCGCATTGACATTCTCTACGACTACACCGACGGCACCACCAAGTTCGACGAGATCGAAGACCCGCTGCCTTTTGACATCAACGCCCCCGTCATTGAGATCAAGGACGAGGACTATGCCCTGTGGTATCGGGATGTGTCCGAGGAGCCGGAGAAGTACGATGGGAAAACCGTCCACTTCAAGGGGCAGGTGGCTATGCTCCGCCGGGACAAGAACGGTATGTTTGCCCCGGGCCGGTTCGTCATGACCTGCTGCGTGGAGGATATCCAGTTCTGCGGC
>CAVEIY010000233.1:0-2348 GCA_963615825.1 Flexilinea sp. | reverse complement strand
GCACCGTCACAGAGAATGCTGACGGCACCCTGACCGTAGCTCCCAAGGCTTAAATCATCATCAAAAGGCGCTGTCCAATCGCGGGCAGCGCCTTTTTTGAGAGAATTTATAAATCTGTTGGAACCGGCTTCCGCTTTCTGCGTCTAGATAGGTAGAAAACATAAAGGAGGAAACGGAGATGAAACAGAAAACCTTTCTTTGCGCAATGGTTGCGGCCTTATTCCTGCTGATGTCGGCCTGCGGTGCATCATCGGCAAATTCGACCATGGACACGGCAGCGGCAGAACCGGCGATGGAGCCTGCGGCCAATGGTGCTTATACGGAAGAAGTGGCGCCGTACGACGGTGAGTATGCCGAGGAAACGGCGGTAGAAGCGGCGGCAGGCACGGATACGGCGGCGGAGGCGGACCCTTCCGGCATGATCCAGAGCGAGGGAACGGCGGACCTGACAGATAAAATCATCTATACCGCCTCTGCGGATCTGGAAACCACGGATTTGGATCAAAGTATAGATACACTCTACGGGCTGGTGGATCAATACGGCGCGTTTTTGGAAAGCTCCTCGGTGACCGGAAATAATCTATTGGATATTACAGCGGGCAATACCTATGGCAGAATGGCGAACTTTACCTTGCGCGTCCCTAAGGAGCACTATTCCGATTTGACGGCGGCGCTGGATACCGTGGGCAATGTGACCTATCTCACCAGCAACGCGGAGAATATCACGGCGCAGTACAGCGATGTGGAGACACAGGTGAAGTCCTATGACACCCAGGAGCGGCGTTTGCTGGAGATCATGGCCCAGGCGGACACAGTGGAGGATATGATTACCCTGGAAAGTCGGCTGAGTGACGTTCGCATGGAAAAAGAACGCCTGGAAACCCAGCTGCAAAACTGGGACCGGCAGGTGGACTATTCCACGGTCTACATCTCTCTGACGGAGGTACAGGAGCTGACGCCGGAGCCACCGGAGGAGGAACCCACCTATATGGAGCAGCTGGGACAGACGTTCATGGATTCCGTGCGCTGGATGGGTCGGGCGGCCAAGGGCGGAATGAAACTGCTGGTGGCGGTGATTCCGGTACTGCTGCCCATAGGTGCGGTGATCCTGGTGGTGGTGCTGATCTGCAAAGGCGCTGCAAAGCGGAAACTGAAAAAGCAGGAGGACCACCTGCGGGAACAGAAGAAAGAGGACGACGAAACTTGAATGTGACACTAAAACCTGCGGAAGAAACGGATTTGCCGGAGCTGTTGGAGCTTGCCCATCAGGCGGCAAGGGCGCCAGGCAGCCGATGGTCGGAGGATTATCCGGATCTTACTATATTAAAATGGGATTTGTCACAGAACGGACTGTATCGGGCGGAACTGCCGAACGGAACCACCGTCGGAATGATTGCCATTGACCGAAACAGCGAGCTGGACGACATGGACTGGCAGGATGGCTTGCCTGCGGCCTGGGAGCTGTCCCGGCTGGCAATCTATCCGGAATATCAGGGGACCGGGCTGGGGCAGGAAATCTTTGGCGCAGCGCTGGAGCTGTGCCGCGGAGAAAGCTGTCCGGGACTGCGGCTGCTGGTGAGCCTGAGCTTGGAGCAGGGCATTCATATTTATGAGAAGTTCGGCTTCCGGCGGGTGGGGCAGACCCATCAGTGGGGCGAGGACTTCTGGATGTACAGCCTGACACTATAATATATAGAATATATAGAGCAAACAGCGCACGGAGACAAACCGAAATCTCCGTGCGCTGCAAAGCTATGTGGGCGTAATCTCCTGAATGCTGCCGGATTTTTGAACCCGCAGCCCGTAGACCTGACCGGGCGCCAATGGACCCAGATAAAACCGTCCGCTGCTGTCGGTGACGCACCACTGTTCCGGTGCACCGGTGGCTTCGGAAATGGCCAGAACCAGCGCATCCGGACAGGGAAGGCCCTGGTCGGTGACCTGACCGTAAATCAAGCTGTAGTCGGCTGCGGGGAGGGAAACCGGCACGGACAGGCGGCTCCCGGGCTGAGGCGTTACATAGCAGGTGAAGCTCTGCATGGACGATACCTCCTTTTTACGGAAAAATCTATCCCATCCTATGCGATTTTACGGAATGTGCTCTTGAAGCTGCCAGAAAAGTGTGTTATCATAATCGGTACGATACAACGGGCGCCTTTGCGCCATGACCATAGCGCACTGCGCGAAAGGATGAAACAATATGGCAAAAGAGAAGAAACAGGTGGAACGCATCACCGACATGGAGGTGGATTTCGCCAAGTGGTATACCGACGTCTGCACCAAGGCAGAGCTGATCGACTATACCAGCACCAAGGGCATGTTTATCCTCCGTCCCTATGGCTATGCCA
>CAVEIY010000232.1:0-2370 GCA_963615825.1 Flexilinea sp. | reverse complement strand
CTCGATCTTATACATCATGGCGTCCATATCGGTCTGGCTCATAACGCCCTCCACAACGTTGCCATGGATCATAAAGGGAGGAATCACATAGGTAAAGCCCTTGTCGATCATAAAATCACGGGCATAGGCCAGCACCGCCTCATGGAGCCGTGCGATATCGCCCAGCAGATAATAGAAACCGCTGCCGGAAACACGTCCTGCAGAATCCAGATCAATGCCGTCAAAGCTCTCCATGATCTCAGTGTGGTAGGGAACCGGATAATCAGGCACCTTCGGCTCGCCAAACCGCTGAACCTCTACATTGTAGCTGTCGTCAGGACCAATGGGTACCGTGGGGTCAATGATATTAGGGATTACCAGCATAATCTTGTGGATTTCTGCGGCCAGCTCGTCCTCTTTTTTCTCCAGCTCTGCCAGACGATCTGCATCGGCCTTGACCTGTGCCTTGACCGCTTCCGCTTCCTCCAGCTTGCTGGGATCCTTCTTTGCCATGCCCATCAGCTTGCCAATCTGCTTGGAAAGGGTATTCCGGGCGGTACGCAGCTCCTGTGCCTCAGAAATCGCAGCACGGTTCTCGGCGTCCAGCTCAATAACCTTGTCCACCAGGGGCAGCTTTTCGTCCTGGAACTTCTTTTTAATGTTTTCCTTTACAACGTCGGGATTCTCCCGGATAAATTTAATGTCAAGCATGTCTTTCCACCTCGTAATTTATTTGTCTCTCAGATGCTCCAGCGCCTCAATGAGCTGCTGGAGATCGTCCTCGCCGTAGTATTCCAGCTGAAAAACGCCTTTTTTCTTGCCCGGGTGAATCTTTACACCGCGGCCCAAGCTCTTACTCAGCGTTTTTTCGCATTCCCGATAATAATCTACCTTTAATACGTTTTCCGGCTCCGGTTCCTCCTGGGGTTTCATGAGCCGTTTGACCATTGCCTCCGTTTGGCGAACGGAAAGCTGCTGATCCAGAATTTTCTGTGCCGCATCCTTTTGCATGGATTCTGAGGAAAGCGGCAGCAGCGCCCGAGCATGACCGGCTGACAGGCTTCCGTCCTCCACCAGTGACACAATGGACTTTGGAAGATTGAGCAGGCGCAGGGCATTGGTCACGGTGGTTCTTGCTTTTCCAACGCTTTTTGCCGTCTCCTCCTGGCTCATGCCGAAATCAGAGATCAATGCCGCATAGCCTCTCGCTTCCTCCATGGGATTGAGATCCTCCCGCTGGAGGTTTTCAATGAGGGTCAGCTCCGCGGCGGTTTTGTCGTCTGCCTCCAGAATGGTCACCGGTACCTCTTTCAGTCCTGCCAATCTGGATGCCCGCCATCTGCGCTCTCCGGCGATAATCTGATAATAGCCGTTGGACAGAGGCCGCACCGCAAT
This sequence comes from Flexilinea sp., assembly GCA_963615825.1. Taxonomy (GTDB): domain Bacteria; phylum Bacillota; class Clostridia; order Oscillospirales; family Oscillospiraceae; genus HGM13006. The sequence continues at coordinate 996 of CAVEIY010000232.1, read as the reverse complement.
GGGCTGAATCAATCCGTGATCGGCAATGGATGCAGCCAATGCGCCCAACGCCTCTTCATCAAAATCCTGCCGCGGCTGGGCACGATTTGGCTCCAGCTTTTGAATGGGCAGCATATTATGCTGCTCCTGTGGCTCCTCCGTTACCGCCGGCTCTGCAAACAGGGCGCCCAGTCCCTTTCCAAGTCCTTTCTGGCTTGATTTTGCCATAGAACCGCTCCTTTATCTCACAAAATCAGATTTCAGGACGTTTCACGTGAAACATTTCTGTTCTGTCCGTCCATTCATCGTTCTATACTGTTTTTTGGATGATTTCCTCTGCCAGATTTCGATAGCTCTCAGCGCCGCGGCTGAATTTATCATACGCCGTGATGGGCATACCGTGACTGGGTGCCTCGCTGAGCCGAACATTTCTAGGAATGACCGATGCAAACACCTTTCCTGGAAAATGCCGCCGCACCTCCTGTGCCACCTGCATGCTTAGATTGGTTCGACCATCATACATGGTAAGCACCAACCCAAAAATGCCGATGGTCGGCTGATAGGTGCGCTTCACTGCCCGAAGGGTTCCCATCAAATCACTGAGTCCCTCCAGAGCGTAATACTCACACTGCACCGGAACAATCACCTGATCCGCTGCGCAGAGGGCATTCAGGGTCAAAAGCTCCAGGGACGGGGGACAATCAATAAAAATGTAGTCGTACTCGCTTTTTAGCGGCTCCAGCGCATCCCGCAGCCGAAATTCCCGGCGCTCCAGGCTCACCAATTCGATGCCTGCACCAGCCAGTGCTGCACCGGATGGGATCAAATCGCCGTATCTGGTGGAAATCACCGCGTCCTTTGCCGGGACATCATTGATAATGACATCATAGATGGAGCTGGCTACATCCGTTTTTTCCACGCCAAGTCCTGAGGTTGCATTGGCCTGGGGATCAAAATCACACAGCAGCACCCGTTTTCCCAGGGCATGCATTGCCGCAGTCAGGCTCACTGCCGTTG
>CAVEIY010000231.1:0-2392 GCA_963615825.1 Flexilinea sp. | reverse complement strand
ACTACGACGGCTTTATCATCACCCACGGCACCGATACCATGGCCTATTCCGCCTCCATGCTGAGCTTTATGCTGAAGAATCTCCATAAGCCCGTGGTGTTCACCGGCTCCCAGATTCCCATGGATAATATGCTCACCGACGCGCGAAATAATCTGTTCTGCGCCCTGGCGGCAGTGGAGGCGGACATCCAGGGGGTGTCGGTGGCCTTTAACCGGCATATCATCCGGGGCTGCCGCGCGGTGAAGGTGAGAACCATGGGGTTCGACGCCTTTGAGAGCGTCAACGCCCGGTATCTGGGGGAGATTTTTGCCGACGGCCTGCGGGTGTATGACCGGCAGCTGGCGAAATCCCAGGAGGAAACCCAGCTGGAGGACCGGGTGTCCACGGATGTGTTCCTGCTGAAGCTCATCCCCAATACCAACCCCAGGCTCTTTGACCATCTGGCGGAGATTGGCTATCGGGGCGTGGTGCTGGAGACGTTCGGGGCAGGGGGCATGCACTTTCACCGGCGGGATCTGCTGGAAAAGCTTCGGATGCTGGAGCAACGGGGCATCGTGGTGGTGGCATGCAGCCAGTGCCTGTATGAGCCGAGCAATTTCACCATCTATGAGGTGGGACGGAAGCTCCTGGAGGCCGGGGTGATTCCAGCAGGCGATATGACCACCGAGGCCGCCGTCACCAAGCTCATGTGGGCGCTGGGGCAGACGGAGGACCCGGAGACGGTGCGGGAGATCTTTTCCAGGAATTATACTGGGGAAATCAGCGAATAAAAGAAGAAAGAATATTGAAGAAAGAATAAAATAGGTGTCGTTTCACGACAAAATATAATGATGGGCAGTTACGGCGGTGCAAACAACTTCCGTAACTGCCCATATTATCTTTTCTGCTATCTTCTTTCGTTATCCCTGCGGCTCTGAAACATGCAGCCGTGCCTTCAAGCCCTCCTGCAATACCTGCGAGAAGTTGACGCCTGCATTTTCTGCAAGATAGCACAGCCAGGAGGGGAGCGTGACATTTTTCCGGACGGTGCGAAGATCATTGGCGCGGCGATAGGCGTCAAAATCCACATCCACCAGGGTAATCAAATCACCGATTGCACACTCCGGCTCCAGATTGCTGGCCACAGGAATGGGCTGCTTGGAGTCCTGCATGGAAATACCCCACAGACCGATGGCGTCACGGGCCATATCAATGCATTCTGCAACGGTTTCGCCCTGGGTGCCGATGCCAAGATCGGGAACGTCCACGGAATAGCCGCCCGCTGCCTCCGGGTGCAGCACAATGGGATAAACTTGCTTCGACATAATAAAACCTCCTGGTTGGAATGAACTCTATTTTAAGCCTTGTCGGCGGATGATGGATTTTGCCAGCTGCTCTTTGATTTCGCCATGGCGCGGAATCGGCTCCATCCGCTGACCATTGGTATAGATATCGTGATTTGCACCGTTTCGGAGGAGCCACCAGCCGTTGGACTCCAGCAGGCGAATCAGGTCCTTGCGCTTCATATCATCTCCTCCTCACCTCTATATTATGCGCGCTGAATGCGCATTTGTCAAGGGGAGAGAAGCGTAAAAAACCGCCCCATGCATGGTGACTTGGTGCCATGCCATGGGGCGTTGGTTTCGGTTGTGCAGGTCCGAAACAAAAGTAAGGAAGAAAGAGAGTATCTATATAAAAGTAAAGGAGAATTTGTCAGATTAGATTGCAAACAATAACTTGATAAAGCACCAGCCTTTCCTCCGGCGGCGGGCTGTCAGCATATCCGGGAATGTTTCCCCGGCGATCAGCTTATCGCCTTCCGGTTTCTATGTCTAAAGCATACCGGAGGATTATGAACACCTCATGAACGAAGATAAAACAAAACATGAAGGTTTACTCGAATGCTTATTCCAATTCCCCAAGCCGCTTCCGGTCCAATACATGGATGGCGCCGTAGCCGGTTTGGATCAGCCCCTGCCGGGCAAAGCTCCCCAGCAGCCGGCTCACCGTCACCCGGCTGAGGCCCAGTGCCGCCGCCAGCTCCTCATGGGTCACATGGATTTCGTCCCCCTGGGGATGGTTTAAAAGGAGACTTTTGAGCCGCTGCTGGGCGGACTGGAAGCTCATGGTGTCCACATGGCCGCTGAGCAGCCGCACCGTCCGGGCAAGATAGGTAATCATCGCAGAGGCCAGCTCCGGATGCACCCGAAACAGCTCGTCCACCTTGTCATGGCTCAGCCGGACAATCTGGCAGTCGGTGGCAGCCTCGGCGGTGGAAACCCGGGGCATGCCGTCGAAAAAGGACGCTTCCCCAAAGATGCTGCCGGGACCGTAGGTGGTCAGCAGCCGAACCTCGCCCTCGTCGGAGGTCATCATGGTCCGAACGGCCCCGGAACCCAGGCAGTAGAGATGC
>CAVEIY010000230.1:0-2435 GCA_963615825.1 Flexilinea sp. | reverse complement strand
GGACTGACCCTACTATGAGCGCATCCAGAGAAAAGCGTCTGCGCCGTGAGCTGCGTGATGCAGAAGCCAACAGCGATACGGTGAAAAAGCAGAAAAAGAAGAAAAACAAAAAGCCCATGACCCAGGCAAAGGCAAAGAAAATCCGCAGCGCCATCGGTTCTGCCGTTGCCATCGTGCTGGTGGTGATTTTCATCGGGCTGATCTTTGTCAACAGCGGCTTTATGCAGACCCATGCCACCGCGCTTACCGTGGGCAGCCATAAGCTTACCCCCACTGAGTTCAACTATTTCTATCATGACGCCTACTACAATATCTACAGCCAGTATTCCTCCAGCGGTCTTTGGAGCTATCTGGTGGATTCCTCCAAGCCCATCGAGACACAGGATTGCATGATGAGCCAGGACGGTGAGAACTGGAAGGAATACCTGACTCGTACTGCCGGCGAAAACGCCCTCCGGGTTTATGCGCTGTATGATGCAGCAAACGAAGCAGGCTTCACCCTGGACGACGATGCCAAGTCCACCATCGAAACCACCCGTACCAATCTGGACACCTACGCTTCCTCCGCCGGCTACAAGACCGCCGATGATTATCTGGAGGCAAACTATGGCAAGGGTGCCGATGTGGATTCCTACATCCAGTATCTGACCGTTCAGCAGACCGCTACCTCTTACGCCAGTGAAAAGACGGACAGCTTCACCTACACCGACGAAGAGCTGCGGAACTACTATGATGAAAACAAGCAGGACTTTGACAAGGTTACCTACCGTCTGTTCAACGTTACCACGCAGGACGACGATACTGCCGCTGCCAAGGAAACTGCCGACAACATGAAAGCAGACCTCACCGGCACCGAGGACAGCTTTGTAAAGGCTGCCCAGAAGTACGCCCCCGAGGATTCCGCCGACAGCTATGAGGACGAGAGCTATACCCTCCGCTCCAATCAGAACTACTCCTCCGTCAGCTCCGACTATGCCGACTGGCTGTTTGCCGATGGCCGCAGCGCCGGCGAGAGCGAGGTCTTTGCCACTTCCTCCGGCTACAGCGTTGTAATGTTTGTCTCCCGTGACGACAACAACTATAACACCGTCAACGTCCGTCACATTCTGGTGAAGGTTGCCACTTCCGGCGACGACAACACCTCCACCGATGCCGACTGGGAGGAGTGCAAGTCCAAGATTGACGAGATCCAGAAGGCTTGGGAGGAAACCGATCAGACCGAGGACGATTTTGCAGCTCTTGCAACCGAAAAGTCTGAGGATACCGGTTCTGCTTCCAACGGCGGCCTGTACGAGGACGTTTACAAGGGCCAGATGGTTACGGAGTTCAACGACTGGTGCTTTGACCCTGATCGCAAGGTTGGCGACACCGGCATCATCAAGACCTCTTATGGCTATCACCTGATGTACTTCTCCGGCACCGGCGATCTCTATTGGAAGTCTCTTGCCGATACCGCAAAGCGCAACGCCGACTATACCGACTGGTATAACGACTATTCCGCTTCCTACACTGCCGACAAGGGCACCGTAGGTCAGTGGTTCACCAACAAGGAGCTTCCTGTGCTTGGCAGCTCCAGCACCAACTGATTTTATCCATGATTCCGATGCCCGGACCATTCGTCCGGGCATCTCTTTTACTGGGAGGGAGATTCTATGAACCAATTTTTACGGGAAGCAATGTTCTATGGCGAGGATGCCGTTACGCTTCTGTCCCAGAAGCATGTGATGGTTTTCGGCATTGGCGGCGTTGGCAGCTACACTGCAGAAGCCCTTGCCCGTGCAGGAGTCGGTCATATCACCCTGGTGGACAACGACACTGTAGGACTGACCAATCTCAACCGCCAGCTCTGCGCCCTCCACTCCACCCTGGGGCAGTATAAATCCGACGTAATGGCCGCACGCCTCCGGGATATCAACCCAGAGGCCACCATTGTGTCTCTGCCCAAGCTCTATGATGAAGCACATAAAGAGGAATTTTTCTCTCTCCAGCCGGATTATATTGTGGATGCCATTGATCTGGTTTCCTGTAAGCTCAGCCTCATCGAAACTGCGCTGTCCCGGAATATTCCGATTATCTCCTCCATGGGCACCGGAAACAAGCAGGATCCCACCCGGTTCCGGATTGCCGACATCAACCAAACCTCCGGCTGTCATCTGGCCCGTGTGATTCGCCGGGAGCTGAAGAACCGCGGTATTTCCCATCACAAGGTGCTGTTTTCCGACGAAGTACCCATCTCTCCCCTGCCCCTGGAGGCTCCGCCACCCGGTCGCCGCAGTATTCCCGCCTCGCTGTCCTGGGTTCCCTCCTGTGCCGGACTGATGCTGGGAGGCTATGTGGTAAGGGATCTCATTGGCGCGCTATAAACCGCATGCATAAAAAATCCCTCCTGTGGAATCCTGCCACAGGAGGGATTTTTCATGAAACCTATGTGGAAA
>CAVEIY010000229.1:0-2439 GCA_963615825.1 Flexilinea sp. | reverse complement strand
CTATTTTAAGGGCCGGCAGCTGAACGTGGCCTTTGCGGCGGAAGCGAAAAAGCGTCTCCATGTACCGGTGGCGGTGGTGGGCAACATCACCTCGCTTCAGGAGGCGGAGGAGATTATCGGTTCCGGCAAGGCGGACATTGTGGTAATGGCAAAGTCCTACATGGCGGACGAGAACCTGATTCATAAGTCCATTCGGGGCCAGGCAGAGGATGTTCGGCCCTGTACCCGCTGCGACTGGTGCGGCAATGCCAACAACTTTGGCACTTCCATGCGCTGTGCCATCAATCCCATGCTGGGGAAGGATTTGGATCTGACCAAGCTGGTGGCGCCTGGCCAGGAAAAGCACGTGATGGTCATTGGCGGCGGTCCCGGCGGTATGATGGCGGCACAGACCCTTCGGAAGATGGGACATCGGGTTTCGCTGTACGAAAAGTCTCATCAGCTGGGCGGGCTGCTCAATGACGCAACGGTGGCGCCCTTTAAGGAATATATGCGGCTGTATCTTCAGTGGGATATTCGGCAGACCATGAAATCCGGTGCGGAAATCCATCTGGATACCGAGGTGACGCCTGAGCTGGTGGAGCAGGTGAATCCCGATGCAGTGATTGTGGCATCCGGATCAACCTACGTCCATCCCAACATCCCCGGAATTGATCTGGAGCGGGTTAAAACGGTGTCGGATGTGGAGAACCATCGGGTGCCGGTGGGAGCAAAGGTTGTGGTCTGCGGCGGCGGAATTGTGGGCCTGGAGTGCGCGGTGATGCTGGGCATGGAAGGCAAGCAGGTTACTGTCATTGACCAGATCCCTGTGGAGAAATTTGCCGATGGCATGCCGGTATTCAACCACATTGAGCTGAATCATCAACTGGAGAAATACGGCGTTACCCTGGTGGGTGGTCAGAAAATCACTGCGTTCACGGAAAACGGCGTAGAGACGGCGGATGCATCCGGTGAAAAGCAGACCTTTGCCGGAGATACCTATGTGCTGGCCCTGGGGGTCAAGCCGGATAACCGCCTGGCCCAGCAGCTGCTTTCTGCTTATGCAGAGGGCGTTTATGTGGTGGGGGATTGCGTCTCCACCGGGCGCGTACTGGCAGACGCCAATCAGGAGGCGTTCCATGCGGCCATTCGCATTCGGTAATTTGCACAAACTTTAAATTTAAAAACCGCCGTTGTCACCAGTGGGCAGCGGCGGTTTTGTACAATTCGTATATAAAATGTGGGGAAAATCATGAAAAACGCTACATTCGCATGACGTAACGAGAAAATCGTAACAACCAATATGGTGTAACCATACATTGAAACTGCGTTTTACATTGTAACCAAATTTCCGTATGATAGGGGCGTACATTAAGAAGCGCCCCAAAACGGCGCCTCTTTTACTGATAAGAGGAGATGTTAAAATGAGTGTAAACGCAAAACGGAATGGAACTCTGGTTGGCGGACTGCTCATTATGCTCTGCGTGGGCATTTTGTATATGTGGTCCATCTTCCAGCCCTATGTGGTAGAATACCATGGTTGGTCTGCGGGCGATGTGGCAATGACCTCCGCACTGATGATTGCCTGCTTTGTAGTGGGGAATATCCTGGGCGGACTGGTGCAGATGAAGTTTGATCCCCGTGCCATTACTCTGGTAGGCTGCCTGATGTTCTCGGTGGGCATCTATCTGACCTCCTGCATTGGCAACAGCAGCCCCTGGATGCTGTATCTGACCTATTCGGTTTGCTCCGGCCTTGGCTGCGGCTTCGCTTACTGCACCGTGCTCTATGCGCTGCAGAAGTGGTTTGCAGATAAAAACGGTTTGATTACCGGTATTACCGTATTTTTCTTCGGTGCATCCGTTATGGTGCTGTCTCCTGTGGTCAATAAGATGCTGGAGAACCTGGGACTGACCGAAACCTTCCGGATTCTCGCCATTGTATTCGGTGTGATTACCGTCATCTGCTCCTTCTTTGTGGTGCAGCCGGACCCCTCCTACTATATGGAAAAGGCCAGCAAGGTGCTGCGCCCGGATGAGTTCAAGCAGTTCACGCCCTCTGAGGTGCTCCAGACGCCTATCTACTACTGCCAGGTGGTGTCCATGATCCTGTCCTCCGGCGCTTATCTGGTGATTATCCCCTTCATTAAGGATATTGCAATGGAGCGCGGTATGTCCTCCCATATCGGTGTCATTGCCGTTATGATGACCGGTGCGGCCAATGCAGCCGGTCGAATCCTGGCACCGATGGTGTCGGATAAGCTGGGACGGACCCGTTCGATTATTGTTTGCTGCGTGATTTCTGCGCTGGCCTGTGTTGGCCTGATCTTTGCAAACGGTGCAGCTGCTTACCTGCTCACCGTGTTCCTGGTGGCGTTTGCCTACGGCGGAACCTCCGGCATCAACCCCGTGATTTCCACCGAGCTGTTTGGCGCCAAGAACTCCGGCACCAACTACGGCC
>CAVEIY010000228.1:0-2459 GCA_963615825.1 Flexilinea sp. | reverse complement strand
ACGTAAAGTGCTAAGTGATTGAGCAGCAGGGGGAAGAGTGAAGGGGGGCAAGGCCCGCCCTTCGCGTTCAATCAAACGAATTTTTGAACTTTTCGAGTTCAAAAACCCGTAAAGCAGCGTGGAAAATAGACTTTTTTGACACGCTGAAAACCTGCGGAACCGAAGTTCCGCAGGTTTGAATGGATTAAACAGGCAGCCTGAGATATCGCTGCTGAGAGTCTGGGGATGGATGCAATCGGACGCTGGAGATTACCCCCATGGCGATATAGAGGGACAGCATAGACGAGCCGCCGTAGCTGAAGAAGGGGAGGGTCAGACCAATAACGGGCATTACGCCCAGGCACATGCCGATGTTGATGATAATCTGGAACATCAGGGTGCCTGCAATGCCCACGCAGACCATCCGGTAGAAATAGCTGCCGGAATGGTTGCCCACATAGAGAATTCTCAGAATGATGGCGACCAGCAGTGCAATACACAGGGCGCAGCCCAGAAAGCCCAGCTCCTCGCCGATGGCGGCAAAAATAAAGTCGGTGTGCTGGGCGGGAACGTTGCCGGACTGGATTTGCGTGCCGTGAAACAGCCCCTGACCGGTCAGTCCGCCGCCGGAAATGGCATTCAGGGAGCGGGAGGTCTGCCAACGGACATCGGTGCCCAACGGGTCGATGCTCTCGTCAAAAAGTACCATGATGCGGTTTTTCTGGTCATCACGGACAATGCCGCTGTTCCAGAGAATCGGAATGACGACTGCAAGTCCGGCACCTGCGGCAGCAAACCAGATAAAGCTGAAGCCGCCAGCCAGCGCCATGATAATCAGGGTAAATACATAGATCAGTGCAACGCCTGCGTCTTTGGAGATGATAACGATCAGGCCCATGAAAACGGCGGATACCACACCGATTCGGAATACACAGGGAAGGGAGTTGATGCGCTCCTGATAAATCGTCATAATTCGTGCGACGACGATGATGTAGACGATTTTACAGTACTCTGCGGGCTGAATCATAAAGGGCATACCGGGGATGGACATCCAGCTTCGGTTACCGGTGTCGCCTTCCACGCCAAAGGGATAGAGCATGGCGAGGAACAGCGCAGAAAAGATAACCAGCAGGGTCTGATGCTCTGCCAGAATTTCCATATCCACAAAGGAAATCAGCACGTAGAGTATCAGTCCGATGACCAGCGCAATGACCTGCTTGGAAATATAGGTGGAAGCGCCGTGGTAGTTGGAGGCGCTGCCAATCATAATAATACCGAAGATGGAGGCGGCGAGACACAGTCCCAGCAGCACCCAGTCCGTCCGGCTGAAGAATTTTTTAATGGCTCCCAGCATAGTTGACTCCTTTCGGGAGAGTAACAGGATAAACACCACCATTCTAGCATTTTCCCGCGGGGAAGTAAATAAAAACATTTTCCTTTTCCGGGTGGTGTGGTATAATGATGGCGAAAGAATTATCATTATCTTGTGGGAGTATCGTCATGGAGTTTTACACAGCATCGGCGCAGGAAACGGAACAGCTTGGTCAGCGTCTGGGGCAGCAGTTAAAGCCCGGGGCCGTGATCGCTTATTCCGGAGACTTGGGCGCCGGAAAAACAGCATTTACCCGGGGGCTGGCGCGGGGCTTGGGCATTGAAGATCCCATTACCAGCCCAACCTATACCATTGTCAATGAATATCCCGGAAAAATCCCGCTGTTTCATTTTGATATGTATCGGCTGTCCTCCTCGGAGGACCTGTTTGATATCGGCTGGGAGGATTATCTGACCCGGGGCGGCGTGATTGCTGTGGAATGGAGCGAGCGGGTGGCCGATGCGCTGGACGAGGTAGAAAACGTCATTAGAATCCACATTCGCCGGGACCCGGAACATGATGACGGACGAAAGATTTCCATAGAAGGAGGAGAACGCGATGCGAATCTTAGCCTTTGAGTCCTCGGCCAAGGCTGCGTCGGTGGCTCTGATCCAGGACGGCGTGCTGCTGGCTGAGAGCTTTCAGAACAACGGGAAAACCCATTCCGCCACCCTGATGCCCATGGCCAAGCAGGTGCTGGAGGACTGCGGCTTGACCGCTGCGGATCTTACTGCGGTGGCAGTGGCAAAGGGACCGGGCAGCTTTACCGGTGTGCGCATCGGTGTTGCGGCGGCAAAGGGACTTGCCTGGGGCGCAGAAAAGCCCGTATGCGGCGTCAGCACCCTGGAGGGAATGGCTATGCAGATGGCCATGCTGGACGGCGTTATCTGTCCGGTGATGGACGCTCGCAGAAGTCAGGTGTATAACGCGCTGTTTCAGTCCGATGGAAAAACACTCCAGAGATTGACACCGGATCGTGCGATTTCTCTGGATGAGTTAAAAAAAGATCTGGAAACCTGCGAAAAAAACATTTTCCTGGTTGGAGATGGCGCGAATCTGTGCTATAATACTCTATCAGAAGCGGTGCCGCGTCTGGTCCTTCCTCCGG
>CAVEIY010000227.1:1587-2461 GCA_963615825.1 Flexilinea sp. | reverse complement strand
TGGAGTAGTGATAAATTTTGGCTGAAAAATTGAAGATTATTTCTCTGGGCGGTCTGAATGAGATCGGCAAGAACATCACCGTACTGGAATACGGCGCGGATATGATTGTGGTGGACTGCGGCCTGGGCTTTCCTGAGGACGATATGTATGGCGTAGATCTGGTGGTGCCGGATGTTACCTATCTGATCAAAAACCAGCAGAAGCTCCGGGGCTTTTTCCTGACCCATGGCCATGAGGACCACATCGGCGGACTGCCCTATGTGCTGGAGCAGGTGAATGCACCGGTCCACACCACGCGCCTGACCGCCGGCCTGGTACAGATCAAGCTGGAGGAGCATGGACTGCTGGACACCACCAAAATCGTCACCCATGAGGCGGGCGAGGTGGTCAAGGCAGGCTGTTTTAAGGTGGAGTTCATCCATGTGAACCATTCCATTGCCGATGCCGTGGCGTTTGCCATCCACACGCCTGTGGGTGTTGTGGTTATGACCGGCGACTTTAAGATTGATTCCACCCCCATTACCGGCAGCATCATTGACCTGGCACGGTTTGGCGCGCTGGGCAACAAGGGTGTATTGGCCATGCTGTGCGATTCCACCAACGTAGAGCGTGAGGGCTTCTCTCCCTCCGAGCGGAAGGTGTCCCGTTCCTTCGACAGCCTGTTTAAGGGCTGCGATCAGCGGATCATCGTTACCACCTTTGCTTCCAATGTAGACCGGATTCAGACCGTACTGAACGTGGCCGCAAAATACGGCAGAAAGGTGGCGGTCACCGGGCGGAGCATGGAGAATATCCTGAAGGTGTCCATGGAGCTGGGCTATCTGGACGTGCCCAAGAATACCCTGGTGGACATCAACGCCACCAAGAGCCTGCC
>CAVEIY010000227.1:0-1513 GCA_963615825.1 Flexilinea sp. | reverse complement strand
CTGCAATTCCCGGCAATGAAAAGACCATTTCCGCTGTCATTAACGAGCTGTACCGCAAGGGCGCTGAGGTGATCTACGACAAGCTGGCAGACCTCCATGTATCCGGACATGCCTGCCAGGAAGAGCTGAAGATCATGCATGCGCTGCTGAAGCCCAAGTTCTTTATCCCGGTGCATGGTGAGCAGCGTCATTTGCAGCGGCATGCCCGCCTGGCCCAGGAGATGGGCATGGACCCCAAGCATATCATCGTCAGTGATATCGGCAAGGTCATTGAGCTGACCCGGAATTCCTGCAAGATTACCGGCACTGTGCCTGCGGGCAAGATGCTGGTGGACGGCCTGGGCGTTGGCGATGTGGGCAGCGTGGTGCTCCGGGACCGGAAGCATCTGGCGCAGGACGGCATGATCGTTGTGGTGGTCAATCTGTCCAGCGAGGACGGCTCCATTATCTCCGGCCCCGATATTATCACCCGCGGCTTTGTCTATGTGAAGGAGTCTGGGGACCTGATGGAGGAGCTGAAGGAGATCGCCACCGAGGCGGTGGAGGACTGCATCAGCCAGCATGTGACAGACTGGGCCACCATCAAGGCGAGCATCAAGTCTGCACTGTCCAATTATCTCTATAAGCACACCAAGCGGAATCCCATGATTCTGCCGGTGATTATGGAAATCTAATTTGAAATAGAAACGCGGCACTGCTGATTGCTTGCAGTGCCGTGTTTTTGTATTTCGGATTATAAATCTCGCCAACCGCCGTGGAAAAAGTGAATTTTCTTCTCTTTTTCCGTGGGCTGCGGCGCAATTTCCAGCCAGGCGCGGATTTCCTCCCGGCGAAGCAGACATGCACAGCCAATCAGTCCCAGGCTGTAAATACCCAGCCAGATCATAGAGAGTACCCGGGCAGAGGCGGAAAAGCAGGCCGACAGCACCAGTACCACAAGGTTGACTCCGGCATAGAGAAAAAGAAAAACCACCAGCGCCTTCCGCAAACCGTAATCGCCCTTGCGAATGCCCCAGACCATAATCAAAATGAGAATGCCGCCAATCAGTCCGGCCAGCGAGGCGGTCAGCAGCAGATTCAGCAGCGTGATGACGGTCAGGCCAAGGAGCGTTCCCCGAAGCATCCGCCGTCCCTTGTTTTGCAGGGGAGAGTAATCCGATGAATTGTTTTGATTGGGCATAAACGCCCCTCCCAATGGTAAAGATAGCAACAGTATAGCAGAAGAAAACGGAGGCGTAAAGGGGCGAAGGGGCAGGAAGCCGGAAGGACGGCACAAAAAATTGCGGCAACACCGCGCAAATGCGTCTGCGGATTGCGTCGTCGTAAGCTTCGCATCCCTCGTTTTGCCCTTTTGGGGCAAAAGCTCAGTCGCTCCGCTGCTCCTCCTTCCCCCACCAAACCCACTTTGTTGGGCTTTGGCGGGGTCCCCAAGATTCTTTCCACCAGAAATTCGTTTGTAAAACCTTGAAATACACAAAGTATTCCTGCAGTTTTACACCTTTTTCTGACGAAA
>CAVEIY010000226.1:0-2498 GCA_963615825.1 Flexilinea sp. | reverse complement strand
GATCAAGAACATCATGGGTAAGTATGTAACGTCCTGCCTGCTGTGCAGGGAGGATACCATTGTGGACAGCCTGTTCTGCAGCCGGGATGACATTTCCCTTGGCTTTAACAACGGCTACTATGTGGGCCGCCAGGCAGTCAAGGAATACTACGAGGCGGTATGCGCTGCCACAGCGAAGAAGTCCAAGTGCCTGCAAAAGATTTTCCCGGAGCAGCTGGGCAAGCTCTCCGATGAGGAGCTTTACGGCGTTGGTCCCTTTAAGGCAGAACCCCTCACCAGCTTCTATATGCAGGAGGCTGAGGATGGCGAAACCGCCAAGGCCATTTGGATGGTGGAGGGTTCCATCACTGATATCGATGAAAAGGGTCCTGTGACCAACTGGTCCTGGGGCTACTACTGCGCCGACTTTGTTCGGGAGGACGGACATATGAAGCTGTGGCATGTGCTGCGGGTTGAGGATGTCCATTGTCCCAACGGCGTGGACTGGGGCATGCCTGAGAACAATTTCCCTGAGCTGCCGGAATTCCAGGAGCTGAAGGGCCTGACGCTGCCGGAGCCTACGGTGAAGGAGACGGTCTATGAGACGTATTCCGCATCCCGCGGCCCTGCAAAGCCCCCCAGAGTGCCGGAACCCTATAAGACCTTTGCTGAAACCTTCAGCTATGGCGTTTGAGAAGGAGGCTTTGTGATATGATTGATTGGACAACAAAAAAAGCCCCGGCATGGTTTGAACATAACGTTCCCAAGCACTATCCGCTGCCCCGGCTTTCCGATGCGGATATGATCCAGATGGTCACCGACATTGAGGAAGTGCGTGACCTTATGAGCCTGCGGTCCTACTATCAGGCGGCAGATCTCCGTCAGAAGGAGCTGGACGAGCTGTGGGTATCCCAGCCCATCCATGCTGCAAAGGCCTCCTATGGCTCAAACTACGGCTACTACTATGGCAAGAGCGAAGTACAGCGCTGGTATGTGGACGAGTTCCAGGCAAAGCGCAAGGCTCAGCTCAAGACCTATTGCGAAAAGCAGGGCATTCCCGAGGATGAAAAGCTTCTGGGCGCTGGTTGCATGTATATGTGCCCCATGTCCACCTCTATCGTCCGAATTGCCAAGGACGGCCAGAGCGCAAAAGGCATCTGGTACTCCATCGGTCAGCAGTCGGATTTGAAGGCAGACGGCACTGCGTCCGGTTTGTGGATGTATCTGAAGATCTGCGCCGACTTCGTCAAGGAGGACGGCAAGTTTAAGCTGTACCACATTGTGGTGGCAAACGACCAGAACTATCAGGCTGGCACCAACTACAGCGCAGACACCTATATTGACCCCAAGGACGATGCGCTGGCAGTGGAGTTCGGTAATCCCACCATCCCCATGAACGTCCATGACAATACCTATAACTGGGCCGATAACTATCCGCCCATGCCCGAACCCTATGATACCCTGACTCTGGAGGACAGCTATGGCCCCGAGGGTCATCCCATGCTGAAAGGAGGCAAAGGCGTATGAACAGAGATCTGAGTCTGAGCCAGAGAATCTGGAACTGCGCTGCAACCCAGGAAGCGGAGTTTGTTCATGCAACGCATACCTATCTCCATGCGCGTGCCAATGCCACAGAGGAGTGGAGCCAGATCTGGTCCCAGGATGAGGACGTCAGCTGGGCGCATGCATTTGGCCGGATGCGGGGCTTTAAATCCGTATGGAACGGCTCCGTTACCCTGTATGACGTAAAGGCAACCGAGCGGTTCCAGGGCGCTTATGAGGCGATGCCGGAAATCGGCGGCTTTGATATTCGTCCGCTGATGGAGCTGTCTCTTCACACTCTGGCAACCGACATTGTTGAGGTTGCAGACGACGGTAAGACGGCACGTGCCTTCTTCCTGACCCCCGGTCTGATTTCCAGCGCGGTAGGGGATAACGGCAAGCGTCGGTGCAGCGGCCTGTGGGAGCGCTATGGTGCTGACTTCATCTTTGAGGACGGCTGCTGGCTGTTCCTGCATGAGCAGGTTTGCCCGGATATGGGCATCGGCTGTGATGCAGGCAACCCCGGCATGGAGAATTACCTCAAGACGAAGGGTGGTCCTGGCGGTGGCCCCGGTGGTCCTGGCGGCCCTGGTGGTCCTGGCGGTGGCCCCGGTGGACCTGGTGGCCCCGGTGGTCCTGGCGGTCCTGGCGGTGGCCCCGGTGGTCCCGGAGGTCCCGGCGGTGGACCTGGTGGACCCGGCGGCGGCCTGAGAACCATGCCCGACTGCGAAGATCCTGGCCCGCTGCACAGCAACTGGAGCGTGACGCAGACGGTGCAGAATACCGTGCCCTGGCCTGAGCCTTACGCGACCCTGGACAACGATAATACTTATACGAAGAAAAAATAATCCCATGCAGGAGCCGCCGCAATCATGGCGGCTCCTGTTTTGTCTAAAACCCTGGAAAGCGAACCTTAGAACAGTACGAAGCTCTTGACATTTTACAGGAATGTTGCTATTATTAAAGCGTTGAGCAAG
>CAVEIY010000225.1:0-2516 GCA_963615825.1 Flexilinea sp. | reverse complement strand
GCTTTCTTTGATACGGGAAAACAACGGCTTATCGCTGTCCGGAGATCAGCCAGGGAGCAGGCTCCCGATCAAAGCAGCCCTTGCTGTTGAGGCGGGAAACGCCAACCTGCACCATTTCCTGAATCTTCAGCCCCTGACTGGAGAAAATGCCGGGCAGGGCAGAGAGCTGATGGAAATCCAGGGTATAGACAAAAATCCGCATTTCCGGGTTGCGGCCCAGCAGGAACGCAATCTCGCTGGCAGTATGCTCCGAAGCCACCAGAAAGGCCAGAGAGGGGACCGGCAGACGGGCGGAATCGTTGACGCTGCCCAGGCAGGTGACGTTGTTCAGGCCAAAGTCCTTGGCGTTTTCCTCCATGGTGGCAAGGTCGCTGGGGTTGTGCTCCACGGCGATGATGGTGCCCTCTGCTGCTACCAGTGCAGCCTCTACGGCAATGCTGGCCGCGCCTACCGTGAGAATGGTGTCCCGCAGCTCCACCTGGAGCTTGGACATAATTACAGAGCGGATTTCGCTGCTGACATAGCGGATGGAACCGGCGCAAAAACGCTGGTTATCCAGGCCGATCTGATAGGTGCTTCGGTAATTTTCGTTGATAATCAGCATGGCGGCAGGTGCATTGATGCCGCGGTCAATCATATCCTGCAGTTTATCGTGCTTGATGGGACCGGAAGGCTCGCTGCCTTCGTTATAGAGGATATCGCAGTCCCCCAGTCCGGCATCCCACATATCATAAAAGATATTTGGATGTCCGGCATCCGTGAGCACCATGACCTGGCGGGTAGACTGGACAGCGGGAATCAGGTTCTTGTTCTGCCGGGTGATGTCCAGAATCAGCAGGGTGGCCAGATCCAGTTCGTCATATTCCGAAAAATAGCTCAGCCAGCGCAGAATGGCGGCATTGCCGAAATCGGTTCGTTTCATAAAAGCGCCTCCTTTGGAAGTCAAAAGGGATTCATACCGCCTATTATACCACACCTTCTGCGGGGTGGGAAGAAGTCATAACATTTTTTGCAGATGTTTTGACTCCGCACCATTGCGCGGGGGAAAAAAGTGTGATATGATGAATGCACCGAAATGAAGGAGGTATACGAATTATGGAGCTTCTGCATACATTCTTTGCACCGGATGGCCCCGGTTTTGGCGGTCCTGGTGGTCCCGGCGGTCCTGGTGGTCCCGGCGGTCCTGGTGGTCCCGGCGGCCCTGGCGGTCCTGGTGGTCCTGGCGGTCCTGGTGGTCCTGGCGGCCCCGGTGGTCCTGGCGGCCCTGGCGGTCCCGGCGGTCCTCCGCCTATGGGTCCCACAAAGCCCGGTACGGCACAGGAACTCAAGGACTTTGGCGAGGCAAAGAATCCAGACGCTGTAGCGCTGTGCTATACGCTTGGCCTGGTGGAGCCGGAGAATCAGGGGGATGACTTCTTCCTGAAGCCGCTGGCCCCTGCACCCGAAGCGGTGCGCAAGACCATGGCGGAAAAGGCTGCGGCGCTGGGCGGCAAAAAGACGGAGTTTGTCCCCGCTGGACCGACGCTGGACGAAGCCTGCGCGCAGATTGCACAGGCCCTGCTGAAGGGCGAAAACGGCATGCCCACCCTGAAGCTGGTGGACAAGACCCAGCAGCTTGCCACCCTGACCATTGGTGCGGACGAAATCTACATGGCAGTTCCCGGCAAGGAGCTTACCATGACGGTTTCCGGTGTGGGCACGAATATGAAGCCCGGTACCTATGAGGATGTTACTCTGACCGTAACCGATTCCTACCTGAAAACCACCGGCGGTCCTGGCGGCGTACATACCCATCACTTCCGCACTGCGCTGTTTGTAAAGGACGGCAAGATTGTGGAGGATAAGTCGGTAAAGGCTGCGATTCTCGGCGGCACCGTTTCCGGAGAAAAGGCTGAGAATCTGAAAATTGACAACCATGAGCACCTGTTCAACGGTGTGATGGTAACCGGCGGCAAGTATGAGATCGACGGCGCGGATCTGACCTTTGTGGGCAACGGCGGCAACGATTTCCAGGGCTATGGCGCTGGCATTATGACCACCGGTGATGCAGACGTGCTGGTGAAGGATGCGCGGATCCATGTGGAGGGCGCCATCCGTTCCGCTGTTTGGTGCGGCGGTGAAAGCCACCTGAAGGTTGAGGATTCCGTCATTGACTCCAAGGATGCCGATCCCTTTGACAACGACTTCCGCAGCCTGTCGGTTCCTATGATGAAGTGCGTTCCCTTTGCACTGGGCCTGGACGGCAACTGCCGTGCAACCAACGTGCTGGAAGCCGGTCAGGTAAGCTATGAAAACAGCATTGTGGTAGCAGAGAAGTGGGCGCCCCTGTCCACCGATTCCGGCTATCCTCCCACGTCTCTGACCGTGAAAAACGTTCTGGCAGGCGTTGGCTCCCTGGAAGAGGCAGTGCCGGGTAAGGAATACACGGCCACTAAAACCGTGGCAGGAAAGACCTGGGGCTATACCATGGGCGGCAGCGGCTATGTGGCCTATGGCGACGGCGGCGTAACCAACCT
>CAVEIY010000224.1:0-2520 GCA_963615825.1 Flexilinea sp. | reverse complement strand
CCTGCGATATGGGCGCACAGCCCAACGACTACCCCGGCTATCAGAAAATCACCATCAACGGCAAGCCCAATCTGCCGGTCATCGAGAAGTTCGAGAAGGCATGGGGCTGCGAGCTGCCCAAGACCGCGGGCCTCCACGCCACCGATACCTTCGGTGCCATGATCGACGGGCGGGTAAAGGGCCTGTACATCTACGGCGAGGACCCTGTAGTCACCGATCCCGACACCCACCATATTCTCAAAGCACTGGGCAGCCTGGACTTCTTTGTGATTCAGGAGCTGTTTATGACTGAAACCGCCAAGCTGGCCGACGTGATTCTCCCGGGCAGAAGCTATGCCGAGAAGGAAGGTACCTTCTCCAACACCGAGCGCCGGGTACAGAGAGTCCGCAAAGCAGTAACCGTCCCCGGCAACATGCGCCTGGACACCGATATCATCTGCGATCTGATGCGGCGCATGGGCTACAATCAGCCCACACTCACCGCTTCTCAGATTTTCGACGAGATTGCAGAGGTAACTCCCAGCTTCCACGGCATGAGCTATGAGCGCCTGGACAATTCTGACGGCAAGTTCCTCCAGTGGCCCTGCCCCACCAAGGATCATCCCGGCACGCCCATTATGCATGTGGGTAAGTTCTCGCGCGGACTGGGCTGGTTCTATCCCGCAGAGTACATTCCCGCCAAAGAGCTGCCGGATGAGGAATATCCGCTGATGCTCACCACCGGACGTATTCTCTATCACTACACCACCCGCGCCATGACCGGCCGTACTCCTGAGCTGATGGAAATTGAGGGCAACTCCTTTATCGAAATTAACACCGAGGATGCAAAGAAGCTGGGCATTGAGAACGGCGAGCGCGTTAAGGTGCTCTCCCGCCGCGGTGAAATTACCTCGGAGGCAAGAGTTTCCGATAAGACCAATCCCGGCGAGACTTGGATGCCCTTCCACTTCCCGGACGGCGACTGCAACTGGCTGACCAACGCCGCGCTGGACAAGTATGCCCGAATTCCGGAGTATAAGGTCTGCGCCTGCCGGGTTGAGAAGATTCCCGAAAGCGAAGCCTATACCGCTGACGGCACCTACATCTCTCAGAAGCTGGTTGCTCAGCTGAAAGAGGCTGAACTGAAGGCCGAAGCAGCAGGCATCATCGAGGACTAATCGTTTCGCGGCAATCCTGCCCTGTGCAGGATTGCCCGTAACTCCCGTACGTTTGAAAAAGAAAGAAGGTTCTGCATTATGAAAAAACATCTGGCTACCTTTGTCTACGCCGTTTTGGCCGGTATCTGCATCGGTCTGGGCGGCACTGTATTCCTCCGGATTAAGGACGCCTTCGTCGGTGCAAATATTGTCGGTGCCATTCTGTTTGGCATTGGTCTGTTTGCGATCTGCACCCGAGGCTACAACCTGTTCACCGGAAAAGCCTGCTATCTCTTTGACAACAAGCCCAGTTACCTCATCACCCTGGCTGTGATCTGGGTGGGCAATCTGGTAGGCACCTGTCTCCTGGCTTTCATTGAGAACCTGACCACCCTCTGCGGTCCTGAGTCTGGCATCAATGTAACCGCAAAGGCAATGGTAGACGCAAAGCTTGCCTCCGGTTTGGGCAGCATTTTCCTTCTGGCCTGCATCTGCAACATCTTCATCTATCTGGCTGTGAACGGCTATGCAAAGAATCCCCACCAAATCGGTAAATACCTTGCCATTTTTCTTGGTGTTTCCATCTTTATTCTCTGCGGCACCGAGCACTCCATTGCAGATATGTACTATTGGGCTGTGTCCGGTACCCTTACCAGCCTCCCCGGAAAGAGCTTTCTCTATCTCATTGTGATTTCCCTGGGCAATGTAGTTGGCGGCGTGCTGTTTCCTTTGGCAGAAAAGCTTTATGGCAAGCTGAGCGCAGAATAACACCGCGCTTCTTCCCGGTCAGATGCAGATTCCACGTCTGATCGGGATTCTTTTTTGTATTTTTCATTGACTCTGGGTCAATGACCGTGTTATAATGAATGAGAAAGGAGGCTGCTTTATGACAAACCGACAGGCTGCCGCTGCCGAAACCCGGAAGCGTCTGGTGGCCGCCGCCAAAGAGCTGATCTGCACCAAAGGTCTGGTGAACACCTCAGTGGAAGAGATTACCCAGTCCTGCGGCGTCTCCAAGGGCACCTTCTATACCTATTTTAAGCGGAAAGAGGACGTGGTACTGGAGCTAAGTCAGGGCATGTTCGGTGAAATTCTCTCCGATGCCATGGCTGTTCCCGGCAGCATACGTCCCAAGCTTACCTTCTACATGATCCATTTTTCCGACTACATCGAAAAAGGCAGCGTCAAAATGGCCCAGGACTGGATCGGTAACGTTGCTCATCCGGATCTCTGTCAGGAGGGCGTCAACAAGCTCCACCTGGATTCCTCGGCGCTGGAATCCCTGCTGTCCATGGGCATTTCCGCCGGTGAGATCGCGGCATCCGCTCCTGCAAGGGAGCTGGCCTATCACCTTACCGAGATACTCTACGGTCAGCTGCTGTGC
>CAVEIY010000223.1:0-2527 GCA_963615825.1 Flexilinea sp. | reverse complement strand
ACTCCATCCCCGGCAAGGTGCCCAACCCGGTCAACATGCCCAACTACTGCTACTTCAAGGATCGCTGCGAAATGTGCGTCGAGGCCTGTAATGGAGACTATCCCGGCGTCGTGAAGCTGTCTGACACCCATGTGGTCAGCTGCTACCGATACAATGAAAAGGGGGAGAAGTAAATGGCTAAGAACGAATCCCTTGTGATTGAAAACAACTTTACCCCCGTGGAATATGATCCCCAGTATATTCTCCAGGTCAACCATCTGAAGAAATACTTCCCCATCAAGGGCGGCATGATCTCCAAAACCGTTGGCTACGTCAAGGCGGTGGACGGCGTTACGTTTAATCTGAAGCGCGGTACCACCATGGGCCTGGTGGGCGAGTCCGGCTGCGGCAAGACCACCACCGGCCGTACCATCCTCCGCCTGTCCGGCGAAAAAACCGGCGGTCAGGTGCTCTTTAACGGCAAAGAGGTCTATGATCTGACCCCCAAAGAGATGCGCGCCATGCGGACCAAGATGCAGATTATTTTCCAGGACCCCTTCTCCAGCCTCAGCCCCCGGCTTCCGGTTGGCGAGATCATTGGCGAAGCGGTTCGGGAGCACGGCCTGGTCAGCAAAGCGGAGTTTGATGATTATATCGACAACATTATGGACAACTGCGGACTGCAGCCCTTCCATAAGACCCGTTATCCCCATGAGTTTTCCGGCGGACAGCGGCAGAGAATCTGCATCGCCCGCGCGCTGGCCCTGAACCCTGAGTTCGTGGTTTGCGACGAGCCGGTTTCTGCACTGGACGTTTCCATTCAGGCGCAGATTATCAACCTGCTCAAGGAGCTTCAGGATAAGTACAGCCTGACCTATCTGTTTATCTCCCATGACCTTTCTGTGGTGGAGCATATTTCCGATACCGTTGGCGTTATGTACCTGGGCAACCTGGTGGAATACGGCGCAACGGAGGATATCTTCAAGCACCCGCTGCATCCCTACACCGAGGCGCTGTTCTCGGCAATTCCGGTGCCGGATCCCAATGCGCATCGGAACCGGATTGTACTCCAGGGCACCATTCCTTCTCCCGCCAATCCGCCCAAGGGCTGCAAGTTCCACACCCGCTGCTCCAAGTGCATGGACTGCTGCAAGGAGGTTGCGCCGGTGCAGCGTGAGGTCGAGCCTGGACATTATGTAGTCTGCCATCTGTATGACGATTATAAGGAAGTCGGAGACGGCAATGGCAAGACGGAATAAGGTCTATGACGATGATGATGGGCGCACCATTGCGGATATGTCCGATGTAACCGGTCCGTCCATGTTCCTTCCCAGAAGAAGCGGAAGGCGTCAAATGCCGGAGGTGCAGGATCAACCGTCTGCACCGGAATCCGATTGGGAGCCGAAGGATCGGCGGCTGTATGTTCTTGGCGCACTGCGGGCAGCGCTGCTCATTGCGCTGGTGTATGCTGTGGGCTTTGGACTCATCATTGGCCTGCTGATTCTGATCTGGAAGCATTAAAACAACAAAAAATGACGTCTGCATTGATTTGCAGGCGTCATTTTTGCGTATGTGCAGTTTTTTAGGTGAACGGCAGCCGTTTTACCACGAATTTCTGGTAGCAGATGCCGAAGATCAGGCAGAAGGCGATCACCAGCACCCACCAGTTGTTTGAAATCTTCGTGGTGTACTGAATGATCTTGAAGATTGCCATATGGATCATGAGAATTTCGCCAGAGCTTTCGCCCAGCAGCTCGATCAGGTGCATCAGCTTCTGGAGGGGAGCAAATCGCCGGAGCGGCGTGGCCAGATCCGAAATCAGCAGTACCAGACCCGGGGTAAACATGGCGTAAGGATACCACCACAGTCCCAGGCGGTAGCCAAGGCCCCAGCCGTCGTAGCGGTAGACCAGCACCATATACCATAGTCCCAGCACCAAAAATACAAAGGAAATCAGACGAATCCGGTTTTCATGAGGACAGTTTAGCTGCTCCAGCCGTCCCATAAGCATACCGGTGAGGAATACCATGGCGCGGCACATAAGCATGCTGGCCTTATAGCCTGGGAAAATCCATTGAATCACCAGGGTTAGAATGCACAGGCCCAGCCACAGCAGAACAGGATGCCTGGTCCGGCAAAACAGCCGATAGAGGGGCACGGCCAGCAGGAAAAACGCCCAGACAGCGGAGAAATACCAGTTGAGCTGCTTATACTGTCCCAGCCACCAGCCCACCAGAGTAACGCTGCCGAAGAATTCCTTCCAGCTGAGATAGCCGAGAAAATGCATCAAGAGACTCCAGAGAATCAGAATTGGGATGAGTCCCGGCAGAATCCGGCGCAGACGCTTTTGAAGATAGCCGGCTCCGCCGTGGGCGCGGATGGAATGGCAGGCCCCTAGACCGGAGAAAAACAGGAACAGATCCACGCCGCAGCACAGATTATCGTGAATCACCCGCAGCTTATAGTGCGAAATCACAAAGGGCGCATGGAAAATCACAACCCCCAGGATTGCCAGCCCCATCAACAGACTGCGGTTTTCTTTGATACG
>CAVEIY010000222.1:0-2573 GCA_963615825.1 Flexilinea sp. | reverse complement strand
GGATTCAGTACCTGAGCTTCATTGCCGATGTCTTTGGCGTCAGCGCTCAGGACCGTCAGGCCCGCATTGAGAAATATGCCGGTCTGTTTGAGCTGACCGACGACCTGGGGCAGCCCATCGCCAGCTATTCCCACGGCATGAAGCAAAAGCTTGCCATCATCGCCGCCTGGATTCACAACCCCAAGCTCATTCTCATGGACGAACCCTTTGTCGGTCTGGATCCTAAGGCTTCGCATCTGCTCAAGGGCATGATGCACGAAATCTGTCAGGACGGCGGCGCGATCTTCTTTTCCACCCACGTGCTGGAGGTGGCCGAAAAGCTCTGCGATAAAGTCGCCATCATCAAAGGCGGCAAGCTGATCCGTTCCGGCACCATGGAAGAGGTCAAGGGCGACGATTCTCTGGAGGAGGTATTCCTGGAACTGGAGGATCCGTCATGCTGAAGCTGCTGGTAAAAAAACAAATTACGGAGATTTTCCGGAACTATTTCTACGATCCCAAGAAAAACAAAAAGCGCTCCACCGGCTCTACCATTGCGTTTTTCGTGTTATTTGCTCTTTTAATGGTGGGGCTTCTTGGGGGCATGTTTACCGTGCTGTCCCTGGCGCTCTGCTCTTCCCTGGTCAGCGCAGGCATGGGCTGGTTCTACTTCACCATTCTGTCCTTGCTTTCTCTGCTGCTGGGAGTATTCGGCAGCGTCTTTAACACCTATTCCAGCCTGTATCTTTCCAAGGATAACGACCTGCTTTTGTCCCTTCCCATCCCCACCGGCTGCATCATCGCCTCCCGGTTGCTCAGCGTCTATCTCATGGGCCTCATGTATTCCGGCGTTGTGCTGCTGCCTGCCATCATCGTCTACTGGATTTGCGGCCAATTTACCCTGGGCAGCGTATTGGGCAGTCTGCTTCTGCTATTTTCCCTTTCCCTGCTGGTGCTGGTACTCTCCTGCCTGCTGGGCTGGCTGGTGGCAAAAATCAGCCTCAAGCTGAAAAACAAGAGTTTCATTACCGTGCTGGTATCGCTGGCGTTCTTTGCCGTGTACTATGTATTCTGCTTCCGGATTCAGTACATTCTCCAGGACCTCATCGAAAATGCCGTGCTTTACGGCGAAAAGGTCCACGGCGCTGCCTATCCCCTGTACCTTCTGGGGCAAGCCGGTGCCGGCAGCTATCCAGCCATGGCAGCCGTTACCGTCGTCTCTCTGGTGCTGTTTTTCCTGGTATGGCGGCTGCTGTCCCGGAGCTTTCTGCGGATTGCAACCTCCAGCAGCGCTGCGTCCAAGGTCCGTTATCATGCCCAGCCCCTTACCTCCCGCACTCCCGCAAAGGCGCTGCTGGGCAAGGAATTCCGGCGGTTTCTCAGCAGCCCCAACTATATGCTCAACTGCGGCCTTGGCATCATCCTGCTCCCGGCTCTGGGAATTGTGCTGCTCATCAAAGGGCCTGCTCTGATGGCCGTACTGCCGGAGCTGTTGGGCGGCCATACCGGGCCTCTTGCGGTGCTGATCGCCGCCTGTATCTGCATGGTGATTTCCATGATAGACATCGCCGCCCCCTCCGTCTCTCTGGAGGGCAAAACCCTGTGGCAGCTGCAGTCACTTCCCCTGAACCCCTGGCAGATTCTGCTTTCCAAGCTGAAACTGCATTGGATTTTGACCTTGATTCCCACCCTGATTTGCGGCATCTGCACGATTTTTGCATTTCCCGGTACCATCGCAGAGCGCATTCTGGTTCTGCTGCTGCCCATGGCCTTTGGCGTGCTCTCAGGGATGGCCGGCCTGAGCCTGGGGTTGAAATTCCCCAATCTCACCTGGACCAACGAAACGGCTCCCATCAAGCAAAGCGCCAGTGTTACCATTGCACTGTTCGGCGGCTGGGGCTATGCCATTGTCATCGGCGGATTGTATTTCCTGCTGCGGCGCTTCCTCGGCGCAGCGGTCTATCTGCTGCTGATTTTGGCACTAACCGTTCTGTTTTCCGTACTGCTGTATCTGTGGCTGCGGAAACGGGGCACGCAGATTTTTGCAGCTCTATAATGTTAGAACCTCCGGAGTATTTCCGGAGGTTCCTTTTATTTCTGAGCGCTTTCCCAGGCTTCCCGGGTCAGGCATTCAAAATGTACCGTTCTGATTTCTCCCGCGGCTTCCCGCTCAAAATCCTCTTCCGTATGATGATCCGTAAAGCCGCACTTTTCCATGCACCGTTTGGACTTTTCATTTCCGTCATAATGGCTGCACCAGACTCGCGGACAGGAAAGCGCCGTAAAGCAGTACCGGATCAGTGCGCTCGTTGCCTCAGGCGCATAGCCCTTGCCCCAATACGGCTTTCCAATCCAATAGCCCATTTCCATCTCACCGGTTTCGCTGCCCTGCGCCTTGGTCTGAAAATATCCGGCACTCCCGATGGGAAGTCCTGTCTCTTTCAGTACCACCGCAAAGGTACCTGGCGCGGACAGCACGGTTTTGATGATCTCCCGGCTATTTTCCACACTGGTATGCGGCTCCCATCCGGCAGCCGGTCCCACCTCCGGGTCCTTGGCATAGCGGTATAATTCTTCCGCGTCCTCCAGGGTCC
>CAVEIY010000221.1:0-2675 GCA_963615825.1 Flexilinea sp. | reverse complement strand
CGTGCATTGCTGTGTATCATAAGAATAGCCTGGACTTGATATCCTATCTACTATATCAATATGAGACGATCGCATAGGGCGGAAGCCGCCGGAATCAGCAGCCTGTGGGATCGCACCCTTGACTTTTTTCGGCGGACAACGTAAAATAAATCAGCTTGAGCAAATGATCCGGGCCGCAAAGCATGCTTTGCGGTCTATTTTTGCCTGAATGCTTGCTTGAAAACAGGAGGAACCCCAATGGACGAAATGATACGAACCCTTGCCCAGGAGCTGGGGAAGGATCCAAAGCATATTGAAAATGTGGTGCAGCTTTTAGACGAGGGCAACACCATTCCCTTTATCGCCCGCTACCGCAAGGAGCTGCACGGGGCCATGGACGACACCACCCTGCGCACCCTGGAAACCCGCCTGCAATACCTCCGTGGCATGCAGGAGCGCCGGGAGACCATTCTCTCCGCCATTGAGGCCCAGGGAAAGCTGACTCCGGAGCTGAAAAGCGCCATTGCCCGGGCGTCTACGCTGGCAGAGCTGGAGGATATCTACCGCCCCTATAAGCCCAAGCGCCGGACCCGTGCCACCATTGCCCGGGAAAAGGGACTTGCACCGCTGGCGGAGCTGCTTCTGGCCCAGAAGCCCGGTACCCCGGAGCCGATGCAGGCAGCCAGGGACTATGTGGACGCGGAAAAGGGCGTTTCCACCCCGGAGGAAGCGCTCCAGGGAGCCAGCGATATCATTGCCGAGGAGATCAGCGACCGTGCGGCCCTGCGGAAAACCCTCCGTCTGGTGGTGCGGCGGCATGGTAAGCTGAGAAGTCAAAAGACCGGGGAGGAGGACTCCGTTTATCGGCTGTATTATGATTTCTCCCAGCCGGTTTCCCGGATGCAGGGCCACCAGGTGCTTGCCATCAACCGCGGCGAGAAGGAAAAGTTTTTGAAGGTTTCGCTGGAGCTGGATCGGGATACCGCCATGCAGACCGTCTATCTCTCCTGCATCAAGGGCCACACAAAGGCGGAGAATTTTTTGCGTTCTGCCGCAGAGGACGCCTATGACCGGCTGATTTTCCCGTCGCTGGAGCGCGAGGTTCGGACGGAGCTGACGGATGCCGCCTGCGAGGGCGCGATTGGACAGTTTGCATTGAATCTACGACCGCTTCTGATGCAGCCTCCCGTGAAGGGCAAGGTGACCATGGGACTGGATCCCGGCTACCGCAACGGCTGCAAGGTGGCGGTGGTGGACGGGACCGGCAAGGTGCTGGATACCACGGTGGTCTATCCCACGTTCAGCGAGAAGAAAAAGCAGGAGGCCATCCGCATGCTTTCTCAGCTGGTGGAAAAGGACGGCGTAGAGCATCTGGCCATCGGCAACGGAACCGCCAGCCGGGAAACCGAGCAGATGGCGGTGGAGCTGATTCACCACGAGGCGGAGAAGGGCAGAACTCTCAGCTATATGATCGTCTCTGAGGCCGGTGCATCGGTCTATTCCGCCAGCCCTCTGGCAGCGGAGGAATTTCCGCAGTTTGACGTGAATCTCCGTTCGGCGGTGTCCATTGCGCGGCGGCTCCAGGACCCGCTGGCGGAGCTGGTGAAAATTGAACCCAAGGCCATCGGCGTAGGACAGTACCAGCACGATATGCCCCAGAAGCGGCTGGAGGAGGCGCTGGACGGCGTGGTGGAGGACTGCGTGAATGCAGTCGGCGTGGACGTGAATACCGCATCTCCGTCACTGCTTCGGCGGGTGTCGGGTCTGACTGCAGTGACGGCCAAGAATATTGTGGCCTATCGGGAGGAAAACGGTGCATTTACCACCCGGAAGCAGCTCAATAAGGTGCCCAAGCTGGGACCAAAGGCGTTCCAGCAGTGCGCGGGCTTCCTTCGTGTGCCGGAGAGCAAGGACATCCTGGACAATACAGCGGTGCATCCGGAGTCCTACGGGGCTGCAAAGGCGCTGCTGGAGCTGATGGGCTATACGCTGGCCGATGTAAAAAACGGCGGCCTGGGGGATCTGACGAAAAAGCTCGAAGCCTATGGCAAGGACAAGGCAGCCAAAGCGCTGGGCATCGGCGTTCCCACCATGATGGACGTGGCAGGAGAGCTGATGAAGCCTGGTCGTGACGTTCGCGACGCGCTGCCCAAGCCCATTCTGCGGACGGACGTGATGGAGATGAAGGACTTGAAGCCCGGCATGGTGCTGTCCGGCACGGTGCGGAATGTCATTGACTTCGGTGCGTTTGTGGACATCGGTGTCCATCAGGACGGACTGGTGCATATTTCCGAAATTGCGGACCGGTATGTCAAGCATCCTTCCCAGGTGCTTTCCGTGGGCGACGTGGTGAAGGTGGTTGTGCTGGGAGTAGACGAGAAGAAAAAGCGCATCAGCCTTTCCATCAAGCAGGCAAAGAACGCAAATTAAAGTCAAAAACGGATGATCTGAACCTTCAGATCATCCGTTTTTCGTTTCCTTACGTTATTTATGGTACAGCCGGTTGCTTTCGTATTTTGCCTCACAGCTTACGTGAATGCCCAGGCTTTTCAGCAGGCTTTCGTCCTCCTGACTGAGCACTACGGAGAAATGGGCGCCGCAGCCCTGGAGCTTGGACAGCTGTTCCTTGGCCTTTTGGGCAGCGGGATTGGTCAGGGCGGAGATGGTCAGGGCGATGAGCACCTCGTCGGTATGGA
>CAVEIY010000220.1:0-2722 GCA_963615825.1 Flexilinea sp. | reverse complement strand
CTGCTGGTTTATGCCTCCAACGGCACCATCAACTGCGTCATCGACAACAATGCAGTTGCTTCCGGCTACTCCGATGTGGATAAGGCTGCTCCCGAGATCTGGGCAAAGGGTATGGACGACGCTTATGTCATCCCCACCTCTATGGCACTGTCCGCTGACCAGAGCACTGAGGCTGCCAACATCTACTCCGACATCCAGACCCTGTGCATGGAGTCCATCGCCAAGTTCATCACCGGCGACAAGTCCCTGGACGAGTTTGACGATTTCGTACAGCAGATCGAGGACATGGGCATTCAGGACTACCTGGATATCTACCAGGAGTGCTATGACGACTACATGGCTCGCTAATCTCTGAATTTAAAAACGTCTCCTGCTTCGGCAGGAGGCGTTTTTTGTTTGGGGCAACACCTCTACAGAATTTTAAACAGAATCCGAATCGCCATTTTATGCGGTATTGCCCTAAGTTTGGGCACATTGCTATTGCGTATCGCATAGGCTGAACCAGCGAAAACCCACATGCCCAAGGGGAATGTGGGGAGGGAGGAATGCGTATGAGCCGGATGGCGCTGAGTGAGCTGCCCGTGGGAAGGGGCGGCACGGTGACGGAGCTGATATGTGCCCCATCTCTGGAAATACGGCTGGAGGACTTGGGGCTGACAGAGGGAACAGAGGTCCGATGCCTGCACAAAAGTCCCGCAGGCAGTCCGGCAGCCTATGAGATTCGTGGCGCAGTGATTGCGCTGCGGCGGGGAGATGCGGCACAAATTCTGGTGGAGGCGGAACCATGAGCCGCCCACTGACGATCCTTTTGGCGGGAAATCCTAACGTGGGAAAGTCCACGGTGTTCAATGCACTGACCGGGATGCATCAGCACACCGGCAACTGGACGGGAAAAACCGTGGCATTGGCCCATGGCAGCTACCGCTATAAGGGACGGGAGTATGAGCTGACGGATCTTCCGGGCACCTATTCGCTGGATACCCGATCCCAGGAGGAACAGGTGGCGCGGGATGCATTGATTCAGGGGGACTTTGACTGCGTGGTGGTGGTATGCGATGCCACCTGCCTGGAGCGGAATCTGATTCTCACCTATCAGATTTTACGGCATATTCCGCGGGTGGTGGTGCTGGTGAATCTGATGGATGAGGCACAGCGGCGCGGCATTCAGGTGGACTGTGCCGCGCTGGAACGATGCCTGGGGGTACCGGTGGTAGCTGGTTCAGCAGGACAGGGAACCGGAATGGAGCAGCTGCGGGAGCAAATCCGGATGGTGGCGGAGGATTACTGCCGTCCAAGACCGGTTGGTGTGCCCCAGAGCCGGAAGGAACGAACCCGTCTGGCCCAGGAAACGGCCAAAAAGGTGGTATCCGGTCAGGACCGGGGGCGGGATTGGCAGCTGATGTGGGATCGGATTCTCACGGGCAGAAAAACCGGAATTCCGGTGATGGTACTGCTGCTGTTTTTCCTGCTGTGGCTGACGGTGGCCGGTGCAAACGTTCCGTCCCAGTGGCTATGGAAGGGAATTTTGTGGCTCTATGAGGTGGGACAGCGGGGAATGGAAATGGTTCATGCGCCCTGGTGGCTGCAAGGGGCGCTCCTGGATGGGGTGGTGCTGACGGCCGGTCGGGTGATTGCGGTGATGCTGCCGCCCATGGCCATTTTCTTCCCACTGTTCACTCTGCTGGAGGATCTGGGCTATCTGCCTCGGGTGGCATATAACCTGGACCACGCCATGTCGGTGTGCGGCAGCTGCGGGAAAATGGGGCTGACCATGTGCATGGGACTGGGCTGTAATGCCGTGGGAGTAACCGGGTGCCGGATTATTGAATCGCCTCGGGAGAAGCTCATGGCGGTGCTCACCAACAGCATGATCCCATGCAACGGGAAATTCGGCGGTCTGCTGTTGCTGCTGACGGCGTTTTTGATCCCACGGGAAGGGGGGAGCGCCTGGGCGGCTTTGGGACTGACCGGGGCGATGGTGCTGGGGGCCGCAGTGTCCATGGGCTGCTGCTTCCTGCTCAGCAAAACGCTGCTCCGTGGAATTCCATCGGGCTTTGTGCTGGAGCTTCCGCCTTTCCGGAAGCCTCAGGTGGGCCAGGTGGTGGTCCGGTCCATTCTGGACAGAACACTGCTGGTATTGCGGCGGGCGGCGGTGGTGGCGGTTCCGGCGGGGCTGGGACTATGGATTCTGCGGCAGATCACCGTAGATGGAACGCCGCTGCTGACCCTGGCAGCGGAATTCCTGGACCCGGTGGGAAGCTGGCTGGGAATGGGCGGCACGGTGCTGCTGGCGTTTTTCCTAGGCTTTCCGGCCAATGAGATTGTGCTCCCGGTGGTGCTGCTGATTGCCGGAGGAAGTCTGGAGACGGATACCGCAGCGCTGGCAAACGGTCTGGCAGCCATGGGATTTGACTGGCAGCAGGCATTGTGTACGGCGATCTTTCTGCTGTTCCATTTTCCCTGCGCTACCACCTGCCTGACCATCCGGAAGGAAACCGGAAGCCTGAAATGGACCCTTTGGTCCATACTGCTGCCAACTGCCGTGGGGGTGCTGCTGTGCCGAGTGGCCCATCTCATCTTGTCAGCGGCAATGCCATAATATAATTATGATAATGATATTTTGCGGTAATCGTATTGACATTTGAGAATTAGGGGCGTATACTGAAAGCAGTAATCCGGACGGGAGGTTCCGATCATGAAAGAGAAATTCAGTGAAAAAGGC
>CAVEIY010000219.1:0-2739 GCA_963615825.1 Flexilinea sp. | reverse complement strand
AGGAGGCAGGCATTCCCGATCAGACGGAAAAGCTGCTGAAATACTGCATCCGGGAAGCCCAGGGCTGCCTGCCGGATTCTCTGGTGGAAAAGGTCCTGCGGAATACCGGTCGCTTCTTTGAATGGCTGGTGGATTTTGACGAGAAGGAAGCCCGGGAGTGCTTTGCCATTGGCCGCGGTCCCATGGGCGCGCTGGGCATCGACTATCCGGATCGAAAGTTTGAAAACCTCAACTGCCATGACCCTGCCATTGGTCCCGGCTGGGCCGGCACCTATCTGATCCGCAAAATGCTTCAGGTTGCCCCCACCCTGGGCGTTGAGGTCTATACCCAGCACGAGGCCGTCAAGCTGCTGACCGACGACAACGGTGCAGTCAATGGCGTGGTTGCCAACAATCCCGGCGGCACCGTAACCATCCATGCCGGAGCCGTGGTGCTTGCCACCGGCGGCTTCTCCGGCAACGATG
This sequence comes from Flexilinea sp., assembly GCA_963615825.1. Taxonomy (GTDB): domain Bacteria; phylum Bacillota; class Clostridia; order Oscillospirales; family Oscillospiraceae; genus HGM13006. Next base: position 2,274 of record CAVEIY010000219.1, on the reverse strand, counting down.
AAAAGCTGAAAAAGTTCGAGCCGAGCTTCTTTGACGGCGGCATTCCGGTGCATCGCTTCTCTCCGGTCACTTGCTCCGGCGACGGCATGCTGCTGTCCGAGCCTTTGGGCGCCTGGTGCAATATGAAGAAGACCAAGCTCAACAAATTTGGTCCCGTCCATCACCCCTATACCGCTTCCGGCTGTGCCATGGCAGGCTTCGGCAGCATGATGGTAGATTTCCGGGGCAACCTGGTGGAGATGCCCATGGGTCCCATGGGAGACACCTCGTTCCTGGACAATCTGCCGGAGCATGCGGTATGGTACATCGTATCGGAGAAAACCGTGGATGAAAAGCTGCGGGATTCCGTTGCCCACCCCCGGGAGGGCAACAAGGGCATGACCTATGCGGACTATCGGGCGGAAATTGACTTTGAGCTGAAAAGCCGCGGTCCCGCCTATTGTGCCGACACCCTGGAGGGGCTGGCAGAAAAGCTGGGCATGGATCCTGCCGTATTCACCGCCAGCGTCAAGGCCTACAACGAATCGCTAAGCACCCCCAAGCCTCCCATGATGCCCTTTGAGCCGCAAAATGAAGAGGACGCCGGAAATCCCTCCTTCCACAACGACGATGTGGACCACGGAGACGATGGCCCCGGTCTGCCGCCTCCGCCTCCCGCCGAGCCGATTGCCGAAGGTCCCTTCTATGCCTTCCTGGGTCAGCGCTTTGCCGAAGGTGCCTTTGGCGGCGTAATGACCAACGAGGATGTAGAGGTCATTCGCAAGGACGGCACCGTCATTCCCGGACTGTATGCAGTGGGTGATGCCGCCTCCACCTGGTATACCCGCGGTGTGCTGGGTCCCCTGACCGAGCTGACCTGGGCGGTCAACTCCGGCTATTTTGCCGCTGACAGTGCAAAAGCTTACCTGAGCAAATAAAATCTGCCCCTGCGCCGTGGAACTGCTTGATCCGCTGCGTAGGGGCTTTCTTCTATATTGAAATGCTCAGTTTTAGATTTCAAAGTCAATGGCGCTGACCTTCTTCACCATTCCCTGGGAAAATGCCATCAGGGACTGGTGCGCCTGGGATTCCGGATAGGCCGCCGCATCCTCTGGCTTGGCAAAATCAATCATCTGCACCACCTGGTGAAACATCACCGGCGCCTCCTCCGGCAATTCCGGCTGCTGCCCCACATAGGTTGCCACCCGATTGCCCACGATGCTTGGTTCCTGCGCCGGAAGTGCATTCAAAAATTCCACCAATGCCTGGGTATTTTCCGCTACGGTTTTCCCATTGGCCGGCTTCAGTTCCATTTGAAACATGGAAATATGTCGAATCATGGTTTCTGCTCCTTTCCGCGGAGATAGAATCCCCCTCCAATCGGGGAGGGGGATTCGTTTCCTTCGTTCGATCAGGGATTGACGACGATATCGCCGGTGTAGGTGCCAGCACCGGAAACTTCCTTGCCGTCTACGGTAACGGTACCGCAGACCTTGGAATCCTGGCTGACGGTCAGGCTCTTCAGATAGCTTGTACCGGTGACGTTCCACACAGCGCCGTCCTCCAGTGTCAGGGACACGGGGTTGTTCACCGCAGGAGCTGCCGTATTCTTCAGGCGACCTGCATAGAGATATGCCTTGTCGTCCACCACATGATAATCCGCATTGGTCTTGGCATCCCAGTGGTTATCCTGCTCGAATACCGTGCCGCCGGGCGCCACGGTGCCGTCTGCCTTCAGATGGTTGGCATGAGAAGAGGACACCACGCCGGTGAGGGTGGAATGCTTCAGGGTCACGCTCAGGCCATGCTTTGCGCCATAGACAGAGTTGAAGATATCGCCGGTGAGGGTTTCGCCGGTGAACACCGCAGTGGAATCAGGAATTTCCCGCTCCGCAGGTGCTACCGTGGACCAATCGTCCTCCTGCATGGGCACAACATACTTCCGGGTGACAATGCCGCCTGCATCGTCGCTCTCCAGCTGCTGGATCAGCACGCCGTTTTCGCCCAGCTTGATCTCTGCATCCTTCACATCAATGTGAACATATGCGCCGGACTTGATCTGGAAGCCGCACTTGTCAAAGTCATAGGAGCCGCCCTCTACGGTCAGGTTGCCGCCCTGGGCCTGATGCCACATAAAGCCCGCTCTGCCAGCCTTGGCCGTAACGTTCTTAAAGGTCATGGGCTTCACGCCGGTGCAGATCAGAATATAGTCGGGGGAATAGAACTGGCAATCCTCAAACAGGTTGGTTACGCCGCCGTCGCCATAGGCCACATAGCCGCTGCCGCCCATGGTAT
>CAVEIY010000218.1:0-2749 GCA_963615825.1 Flexilinea sp. | reverse complement strand
GCACCATTACGGACCTGCTGTTCAACAATGCCATGTACATCATCATTGTTCTGGCAATTATCTTCATTGCAATCCGGGTTCCCCAGTTTGTATCCCTTTCTTCCATTGTGAACATTATCTCTCTGACGGCGGCCAAGCTTCCCATTGCACTGGGTATCGCAGGCTGTATCGTGCTCACCGGTACCGATATTTCCGCCGGTCGTGCCGTTGGTCTTTCTGCCTGTATCTCCGCCTCTCTTCTGACCACTGCCAACAAGATCTTTCCGGGTCTGGGCGTACAGCCTCTGCCTCTGGTGTTCCTGCTGGTGCTGGCTGTTGGCGCGGTCATCGGCCTGGTCAATGGCTTCTCCGTGGCAAAGTTTAAGCTGCATCCCTTTATTGTCACCCTGTCCACTCAGCTGATTGTCTACGGCACCATTCTTCTGTATCTGAAGATGGGCGACAACAACGGTCAGACTCTGTCCGGCCTGTCTGAGGGCTACCGGAACCTGGTAGCAGGTCCCCTGTTCACCATCGGCAATAACGTTGCGGTTCCCCGCTATGTGCTCTATGCCGTGATTCTCACCGCGCTGATGTGGATCATCTGGAATAAGACCACCTTTGGCAAGAACATGTTTGCCGTTGGCTCCAACGAAGAGGCTGCCAACGTCTCCGGCGTCAACGTCACCGCTACCATTATCCTGGTATTCGTTCTGGCTGGCGTGATGTACAGCATCACCGGCTTCTTCGACGGCGCCCGTATTGCTTCCGTCAACGCCAACACCGGTCTGAACTACGAGTGCGACGCCATTGCGGCCTGCGTCATCGGCGGCGTCTCCTTTGTCGGTGGTATCGGTAAGATTTCCGGCATTGTGGTGGGCGTTCTCCTGCTGCAGATCATCTTCACCGGTCTGAACTTCCTGTCCGTTGACCAGAACGCCCTGTATATCATCAAGGGTCTGGTCATTCTGGTGGCCTGCGCCATTGATATGCGCAAGTACCTGGTCCGGAAGTAAGCGATGGAATCCAAAGAGCCGCTTCGCCCCGGCGATTTTCCCGAGCAGAAAAAGCTCCGCGGGCTGTATAAGCACGTAAAAATCTCTGTGCGCACGCTGGATATCATCATCGTTGCAGGCATTCTTGCCATTGTACTGTGCGTCTTTGTGGCGACCAGACACAGCGGCTATACGGTCACCTTTGATTCCGCAGGCGGCAGCGATGTTGCCAGTCAGAATCTCACCTATGGCGAACTGATTGAAGAGCCTGCTCCCCCCACCCGGGAAGGCTACACCTTCGACGGCTGGTATGCAGACGACGCCTTGAATAACCCCTGGGATTTTCAAACTACCCAGGTGTCAGGCAACACAGAGCTTTATGCCAAATGGGTCCCAAATTCCTAAACAATCAGGTGCGCTGCAATTCTCGTTGCAGCGCACCTTTCTAAATGACGGGAGGAATAGGATGAAACCGATTCTGGTCAGCGCCTGCCTGTTGGGCGCAGCATGTAAACACTCCGGCGGCGACAATCTCTGTCCGCAGGTTGCCGCCATGGCGCAGGACCATGCTCTGGTTCCTGTCTGTCCGGAGCAGCTGGGCGGACTGCCAACACCCCGAACCCCGGCAGAACGGCAGGGTGATCGGGTCGTCACCAAGGACGGCAGGGACGTAACGAATGCCTATCTGCGAGGCGCTCAGGAGGCGCTCAAGCTGGCAACGCTGTTTGGCTGTGATACTGCCATCTTGAAGGCAAGAAGCCCCTCCTGCGGCGCCAGAGCCATTTACGACGGCAGCTTTACCGGCACAGTAGTCCCCGGCGATGGAGTCACCGCCGAGCTGCTTCAGGCGTCCGGTATCCGGGTGCTCACAGAGACGGAGCTGGACCTATTATAAGATCAAAAAAAACCGGGAAACGGAACAAATCCGTTTCCCGGTTTTTTTAATCCTCAACAAACTTCTCTCGAATGGCCTGCATGGTTTCCTCCGTCACGCCGATGGTACGGAGATATTCCACCACACTGCCATACCGCGCCGTCAGATCGTCGATCAGCGTCAGCATTGCCGATGCAGGCGTCTGGAAAAAGCTCTCGTCCATGGGCGGACGCTTTGCCTCAGGGCCATCCAGCGCAGGTCCCAGCCGCATAGCGCCGTTGCGGATTTTCTCATAAACCGGCTCCAGGAAAATCTGGCTCACAGAATAGTCCGCCGCAATATCCGCCCGCGCTGCCCCTGCAATGGACAGGAGGTAGCAGGTCATCAGTCCCGTTCGGTCCTTTCCGGTGGTGCAGTGATACAGCAGCGCACCGGGGCACGTTGCTGCGATATTCAGCACATCCACTGCCCACGCCCGGCTGTCCTCCGCCATGGAAATATACTGCTCGCCCCAGCTCAGCCGCTTGGGCATCGGGGGCTTTTTCCCGCCGATGATGGCCGCCTCGTTAAACAGCGGCCTTGGATAATAGGGCATTACGTCCCGAAGATCGCTGGGCCGTGCCTCCATCTCACCGGTGCTGCGGAAGTCCATGGAGGCCGCAACCCCATAGTCCTTTAAATACTGGATATCCTCCTGGGGCAGTCCCACCGGCGCTTCACTGCGTACAAATACGCCGAACCGCGTGACTCTACCATCCTGGGTTGGAATCCCGCCCAGGTCCCGGGCGTTGTACAGCTCTCGGGTCATCAGTCGTCTTGTTGGCATGGTACATTCATCCTTTCTTCTACTCCACAGATTTCAGAGACTGAACCATGTCAATCTTTTTCATTCTGAAATACA
>CAVEIY010000217.1:0-2871 GCA_963615825.1 Flexilinea sp. | reverse complement strand
TCATGGGGAAGCTGTTGCAGAATGCGGATACATTAAATGCAGCGGCCAGCCAGTTATCCTGAATGGCACCGGGAGCCAGCATCACCAGGGGCTGCTTCAGTCCGTCATCCTTGAACGCAGCCAGGGTGTTCTCAAACTCTTCAATGGTATAGGGCTTGTCCAGACCCAGCTTTTCCAGCTCATCGGTACGGATGGCCAAACCAGCCTTGCCCAGGGACTGCTCGGTACGCACTGCATGGAAGCCAACAATATGGCCGCCATCGGTCACGGCAGTGTCCAGCAGCTCATCGTCGGTTGCCAGGATCTTAAAGTAGTTGGGGGCATACTCTGCGATGTACTCGGTGAGGTCGTAGTAGATATCCTCTTCCACTGCGGCATCATCGCCGGTGGTGTAGTTCAGGCCCCAGCCAATGAGATCCGGATATGCGCCGGATGCGATCATGACGTTAAACTGCTCCGCAGAGGCGGAAGTAGAGAGGGGCTGATACTCCATATGAACGCCGGTCTTTTCCTCTGCCACCTGGTAAATCTGGCAGTCTGCCATGCCATTGGGGTAGGATGCGAACAGCGGATCGGGGAAGGTGGCTACCAGAGTCAGGGACTCGTCGGTATCCAGCGGATAGCTGTTTTCGGCAGGCGCTTCCTCTACGCCAAACACATCCTTTGCGTGCTGGGTGATTTCACCCTGACCGACTGCGGCAGTCTCTTCTGCTGCGGAAGCCTCGGCTGCGCTGCCAGATTCCGTTTCCGGTGCGGCAGGAGCTTCCTCCGGTGCCTGCGTCTGTTCCTGCGCGGGAGCGGCAGAGGAGGTCTTTTCCTCTGTGGAGGCAGCGGTATTGCCACAGCCAGCCAGCATTCCGACGCACAGACACAGCGCCAGCACTATTGCGAACAATTTCTTCACTTACTTCACCATCTTTCATGTATTTATATCGCCGGTTCATCCGGAAATATACCCTTTTGTTCCCTCATATTGTTCCATATGTGCTCAATATGTTTCAGATGTATTACATACTTATTTTAAATTATACCATGGAATAAAAACCCTGTACAATACAAAAAATCGGTGGCGCTACTTAATTTACTTATGGGAATTTCCGTGCTATAATGATACCGCAAGGGAGGTTGTTTGCCTTGACCATCAAGCAGATTCACTATTTTATCGCCGTGGCGGAAACCAAGAGCTTCACCAACGCCGCCCGAAATTATTTTATCGCCCAAACCGCCATGAGCCAGCAGATCAGCGCGCTGGAAAAAGAGCTGGGCTTTCTGCTGTTCCATCGCAGCAACCGGTCCGTGGAACTGACCCAGGCAGGGCAAGCCCTTTATGAGCGGGTCCGTCCGCTGGTGCTGGATCTGGAGCGTGCAGTGGAAAATGCCTCTGCGGTTGCCGGGGTACAGTCCACCATTTTCCGCATCGGGCTCTTCGACCAGGCTATCAACCGCTTTCTCGCCCCTGCCCTCAAGGAATTTTCCCAGGCAGAACCGGACGCTACCCCCCTGCTGATCTCCGACAACCACATCATGTTGCTGGAATCCCTCCAGGGACGTACCATCGACGCTATGCTCCTGGGAAAGCGGTATTATCAGCACAGGGCATCGTTGGAGGCTGTAGAGCTGTTTTCCTATCAGGTGCTGGACTATATTCTGGCGGTTCCCGCCAGCCATCCTCTGGCGCAGCAGCACCACATCCATTGGGAGGAGCTTCAGGGCTTGACGCTCATTGCCTATAGTCCCTTTAAAGAGGATCAGCACGCCACCTCTCTCCAGGCTACCCTTCAGGAGCATGGGGTCGAGGCCCACATTTTGCTGTCCACCCGCGACGTTCCCACTGCCCTGCTATATGTGGAAGCGGAAATGGGCTGCTGCCTCCTTCCGGCACGGGCTGCGGTCCACAAAAATCAGCAGGTTGCCATGCTGCCCATTGACGAGGATCTGCGGGATACCATGCTGCTTCTGTCCCACCGGGATAACGACAGCCATCTGCTCTCCCGGTTCACCGCCATCTGCCGGAAAACCATGCAAGGGAACTAATCGCAAACGCGCCTGCGGATTCCGACGATTTGCGCGGTATTTCCCTAAATGCACAAAACAGGCACCCTGCAATCCAGCCTTGCAGGGTGCCTGTTCGTTTTATCGTATTACCAAATCATCAGCTTGTCCGCTTCCTCCCGAAGCTGCTGCCGGAAATCCGGATGGGCAATGGAGATCAGCGCATCCCGCCGCTGCCGCACGGTTTTTCCCCGCAGATGGGCAATGCCGTATTCCGTCACCACGTAGTCCACTACATTTCGGGAAATGGACACCACCGAACCGGGCGTCAAACCGGGCTGAATGCGGGATACCGTGCCGCCCTTTGCGGTAGACGCAATGGCCAGAATTCCGCGGCCGCCCTTGGAGTGGAACGCACCGTAGGCGAAATCAAACGCGCCTCCGGTACCGGAATACTGCCGGAAGCCCAGGGACTCCGAGCATACCTGACCGGTGAGATCCATCTGGAGCGCCGTATTCACCGACACCATATTGTCGTTCTGTGCAATCACAAAGGGATCGTTTACATAGCTCACCGGCAGCACACGAATCAACGGGTTCCGGTCAATATACTTACAAAACGCCTTGCTGCCCCAGGCAAAAGCACAGATGGTCTGTCCGGGATGCAGGTTTTTCCGATAGTTATTGATTACCCCTGCCTCCATCAGCTTGCCCATGGCGTCGGAAAACATCTCTGTGTGAACGCCCAGGTCCTTTTTGTCCATCAGCGCGTCCGCCATGGCATTGGGCAGTCCGCCGATGCCCAGCTGAATGGTATCGCCGTCCCGGATCAGAGACGCCACATTCTGTGCAATCCGCTGCTGCACCTCGGTAACGGGA
>CAVEIY010000216.1:0-2916 GCA_963615825.1 Flexilinea sp. | reverse complement strand
CCGACGCCAGGAAAATCACCGTAAACGCCTTGGTCACAAAGTCCTTCGCCTTTTCTCCAATGAGCTGCATCACGTTTTTGATTCCCGGCATCCGGTAGTTGGGCAGCTCCATGACAAATGGCACCGGTTCCCCCCGAAACGCCGTCTTTTTCAGCAGCAGCGCATAGAGAATCCCAACTACGATGCCGGTAAAGTACAGTCCCACCATCACCAGCGCGCCATGGTCCGGAAAAAACGCCGCCGTAAACAGCGCATAAATCGGCAGCTTGGCCGAGCAGCTCATATAAGGCGTCAGGAGGATGGTCATCTTCCGGTCCCGGTCCGAGGGCAGCGTTCGTGTTGCCATAATCGCCGGTACTGAGCAGCCAAAGCCAATGAGCATGGGCACAAAGCTTCTGCCGGACAGGCCAATTTTCCGCAGCAGCTTGTCCATAACAAAGGCCACCCGCGCCATATAGCCGCTGTCCTCCAAAATCGACAGGAAAAAGAACAGCACCACAATAATCGGCAGGAAGCTCAATACGCTGCCTACTCCCGCAAACACACCGTCGATGAGCAGAGAATGCACCACCGGATGGATGCCGTAGGCAGTAAGCCCTTGATCGCAGATTCCGGTAAACCAGCCGATTCCCAGCTCCATCATATCCGAAAGCCATGCGCCGATGACCCCAAAGGTCAGGAAAAACACCAGTGCCATAATCCCCACAAAGGCAGGAATTGCCGTGTATTTTCCGGTCAGCACCTTGTCAATTTTCTTGCTCCGAAGTCGCTCCTTGCTTTCTCTTGGATGTACCACCGTCTCCTGGCACAGTGCCGTAATAAACTGAAAACGCATATCCGCCAGCGCTGCCATCCGGTCCAGGCCCCGTTCCTGCTCCATCTGAGTAATCACATGCTCCAGGGTTTCCACCTCGTTCTGATCCAGCGCCAGCGCCTTTAAAATCGGCTCGTCCCCTTCCATGAGCTTGGTGGCGCAGAATTTCACCGGCAGTCCCTCCCGCTGGGCATGATCTTCAATCAGATGAGTCACCGCGTGAATGCACCGGTGGACCGCACCGCCGTCTTTGCTGTTTCCGTTACAGAAGTCGGTCCGCGCCGGGACCTCGCCAAACCGCGCCACATGGATGCAGTGTTCAATCAGCTCGTCAATGCCCTCATTCTTTGCCGCAGAAATAGGCACCACCGGCACCCCAAGCGCAGCCTCCAGGGCATTGATCTGAATGGTTCCGCCATTGTCCCGGACCTCATCCATCATATTCAACGCCAGCACCATGGGAATACCCAGCTCAATGAGCTGAATGGTCAGATAGAGGTTTCGCTCAATATTCGTCGCATCCAGGATGTTGATGATACCGTCGGGATGCTCCTCCAGCAGGAATTCCCGGGTTACAATCTCCTCGCTGGTATATGGAGACAGGGAATAGATACCAGGAAGGTCTGTCACCGTTGCTTCCCTGTGGCCCCGAATCACGCCGTCCTTCCGGTCCACGGTAACGCCCGGAAAATTGCCCACGTGCTGGTTCGATCCGGTGAGCTGGTTAAACAGCGTGGTTTTTCCGCAATTCTGATTGCCTGCCAGCGCAAACCGGATGGGTTCCCCCGCGCGGATTTTCTCCTGCGCCTTTCCGCCCCGATAAGTGACCGTTTCTCCTACGCCGGGATGCGGAATCGTCCAATGGCGGGATGTTCCCTCTGTCTGTGCATGCGCCGGATGTACATCGGACAGCCGCACCATCGCGGCATCCGCCTTTCGCAGGGTCAGTTCGTAGCCCCGAAGCCGCAGCTCCAGAGGATCTCCCAGCGGCGCCGCTTTTACCATAGTGACCTCGGTTCCCGGAGTAAGCCCCATATCCAAAATGTGCTTCCGCAGCGACGGTTCCTGACAATCCACCGCCGCAATATAGGCGTCCTGTCCCGGTTTGAGTCCATCCAGTGTCATTGCTGTCCCTCCCGATTCCTTTGTGCCATTCTCATTTCGCCCATATGTTAGCACGCGCTAACAAAATTGTCAACCGAACGACAAAGAAAGATGCGTACCTCCTGCAATTCTCTCTACAGGATATGCATTCCGTTGCCGCCAGCATACCCCACCGGGCAAAAAAGACCGGCGGATAATCCTCCGCCGGTCTTGGTCTTATAGCACTTTATTCAGGAAGTCAATGGTACGCGGCTCCTGGGGATTCAGCAGCACCTCCTGAGGGGTGCCCTCCTCCACAATATAGCCGCCATCCATAAAAATCACCCGGTCAGCAACCTCTCTGGCAAAGCCCATCTCGTGGGTAACAATCACCATAGTCATGCCGTCGGCTGCCAGCTGCTTCATAACCGTCAGCACCTCGCCCACCATCTCAGGGTCCAGTGCAGAGGTCGGCTCGTCAAACAGCATGATATCCGGATTCATACACAGCGCCCGTGCAATGGCCACGCGCTGCTTCTGACCGCCGGAAAGCTGCGCCGGATAGTTTTCGATCTTATCCAGCAGACCAACCTTGTCCAGCATTTTCTCCGCCTGCTGCCGTGCCTCTTCCTTGGTGGCCTTCTTCAGGTCCACCGGGGCCAGCATCAGATTCTTAACCACGCTGAGGTTGTTAAACAGATTGAAGTGCTGGAACACCATGCCGACATTTTCCCGGACCTTATTGATGTCCACAGACTTATCGGAAATATCGTGTCCATCCACAATAATCTGGCCGTCGGTGATGTCCTCCAGCCGGTTCATGCACCGGAGAAATGTGGACTTGCCGGAGCCGGAGGGACCAATGATGACCACCACTTCGCCCTCGTAGATATCTGTGGAGATATCCCGCAGAACCTCCAGCTTTCCAAAGCTCTTTTTCAGATGGGAAACATGAATCTTCACATTATTCTTATTGACGGCCACGGGACCAACTCCTCTCCAGGCGCTTGGCAGCCTTC
>CAVEIY010000215.1:0-2925 GCA_963615825.1 Flexilinea sp. | reverse complement strand
CCACCATGTCCTACGCCATCAACTCCGGCCGTATCGCCGGTATGGAGGCTGTAGCCTACATGGATTCCGATGAGTTCATTGATCCCGAGGACTAATCCTTAGAATTCTGTGCCGGCAATCCCATTGGGGTTGCCGGCCTTTTTATAGCGGGAGAATGCGCAATGAAGGAAACATTGGTTTTTCACACAATTCCGCCAGTATACGATTCCGGTAGCCGGGTGTTGCTGCTGGGCACCATGCCGTCGCCAAAATCCCGGGAGGCGGGCTTCTACTATGGACATCCCCAGAACCGCATGTGGAAGGTGCTGGGGCGGGTGTTCGGAGAGGAAACGCCCATGGGAACGGAGAACCGGCGGGCATTTCTGCTGCGGCATCATATTGCCATGTGGGATGTATTGGCGTCCTGCACCATCCGGGGCGCAGAGGACAGCTCCATCGGGGATGCAGTGCCCAATGATCTCGGCCCGATTTTGGCAGAGGCACCGGTGGAGCATATCTATACCACCGGGCGGAAGGCGTTTTCTCTCTACCGGAAATATCTGCTGCCGGTAACGGGGCGGGAAGCCATCTGCCTGCCCTCGACCTCACCGGCCAACTGCCGCTGGGAGACCATCGAGACGCTGACGGAAGCGTATGCAGTGCTGAAAGCGGCAGATCAAGCGTAAATGGCCCCATCAAAGCGGAGCGCATTCACGCGGAACACACCGATTTTTCCAGAAAGGTTGTATCTTATGGATAAAATTGATATGCATGTACACACCACAGCCTCCGACGGCACCATGCGCCCGGAGCATGTGGTTTCTCTGGCGGCTATGCAGGGACTGAAGGCCATTGCCATTACCGACCACGACACCATGGATGGGATTGCTGAGGCGGGAAAAGCAGGGGAGATGATGGGAGTCACCATCATCCCCGGCATTGAGCTTTCCACGAACTATCAGGGAAAAGAGGTCCATGTGCTGGGCTATTTCCTGGACGAAAATGCACCGGCGCTGAAGGAATATCAGCAGTGGGCAGCGGAAAAACGCCAGGAGCGCAATGAAAAAATCCTGGAGCGGCTCCGGAAAAAAGGCTTTGATCTCACCATGGAGCAGCTGAAAGCAGCCAATCCCGATGCGGTGATTGGCAGGCCGCATATTGCCCGGCAGCTGGTGGAGCTGGGGGCAGTGGACAGCGTTTCGGAGGCATTTCGGCGCTATCTTGCGGAGGGACGCAGCTGCTATGTGGCCCGGGAACTGATTGGCTTTGTGGATGCGGCACGGCTGATTAAGCGCTGTAACGGCGTGGCGGTATTGGCGCATCCGCTCCAGTACGGCTATAACAAAAGTCAGCTGGAGGAGCTGGTAAAAACGGCAGCGCAGGCGGGTTTTTCCGGTATGGAGATCTACTATACCGGCTATACCCAGGCGGATCAGAAAAAGCTGTTTGACCTGGCGGAGAAATACACCCTGCTGCCCACCGGCGGCAGTGATTTCCACGGAGAGAACAAGCCCGGCGTACAGCTGGGCACCGGCGACGGGAACCTGTCGGTTCCGGCATATTTTCTCCTGATGCTGGCCCAGAGCCAATACCAGTAATACCAATAAAAGACGGACTGCCCGGGGAGAGGTTTCCCTGGCAGTCCGTTTTTCTATGCGTCGATAAAGACCTTGGAGACGTAGCCCTCGGTTCCGTTGTGCTGCACCCGGTACCAGTCTCCGTCCTCTCCCAGCAGACGAACGGTTTGCCCGTTGGGGATGGATGCAATCACCGGGTAGTCCAGTCCGGGACCACTGCGGAGGTTCAGGGTGCCGTAGCTGAGGGTCACAACGCCGTCCCGGGGAAATGCGCCGCCAGGCTCCCGGAAGGGGATGCCGAAATACTCCGTCAGCGCCAGCACAATGGTTCGGGCAATCAGCCCCAGGTTTTCGGTAATCCAATTGGCGTCGGCTTCGTTGTCGTGATAGGCCAGCTCAATGAATACCGAAGGGGCGCGGGTTTGGCGGACCTCGCCGATGGCGGTGGTGCCCAGGGCGCGGACCTTGCTGGGATCAGGATAGATGGTGGAAAGCGCCTGGGCGATGAGATTTGCGGCCTTTTTCCCTTGGGTGCTGGAGGGATAGTAGTAGACGTCGCTGCCCTGGATCTGCCCGTAGAGATTGGGCGGGGCGGCATTGGAGTGCAGCGCCAGATGGAGGTCATAGTTTCCGCTGTTGCTCTGGCGGATGGACTGGGCAGCGGAACCGGTGGGGGAGTTTCGGCTAAAGGTGATCCCCGATGCGGTGAGATAAGGCTCCATGGCATCGGCCAGTCGATTCATCCAGTATTCTTCGGAATTGCCGGTGACATAGAGATTGCCCTCCTGGGTGGAAGGGCTGAGAAAAATGCTGGGCATAACAGGCTCCTTTCTCTAAGGCAACACCGCACAAATGCGTTAGTAAAACCTTGAAATACACAAAGTATTCCTGCGGTTTTACACCTTTTTCTGACGAAAAATCTCTCGCCAGACTCTCTTGCCGATTTGTACGGTATTGCCCTATGAATTTCACAATGCATTCTATGCGGCGCGGCAACAAACTTGTTACGGCTGTCGGAAAATTTCTGCGCGGAAAAGAAATGCAGGGCTTCCCTGCATAAAACGGCGGTTTTTGCGGATACTTCCCAGAACAGCCCATGGAAAAACGCAAAGTTTATGCAATTAGCCCCTTGACCGGGATTTCCTTTGACTGTATAATGAGCAGTAATCTCATATTCCAAAAGGCTATGATGGGAAAAAGTAGTGGTATTCTCCGCCGTACAGAGAGCTGGGTAAGCTGAAAGCCAGTCGGCGCATTCCATGAACGAACATCCCGGAGCCGCAGCTCGAACGTTCCAGAGAATCAGTAGGGTGCGCCGCGGTCAGCGCGTTACAGCTGATGCTTAATCGCAATGAGCGGATTCGCAAGA
>CAVEIY010000214.1:0-2936 GCA_963615825.1 Flexilinea sp. | reverse complement strand
AAGCGGTGAGGGTGGCGTTGTTCACGGCGATATCCGCGGTGCAGTAGACCGCAGGAGAGCCGACGCCGGTGGTTTCATAGGTGCCGCCGTCTACAACCATGGTGCCGCCGCCCCGATCCGAACGGATGGCTGCGGAGGATTCGCCTGCGGTCTTGACGGCCAGATTCCAGGCATATAGGGTGCCGCCGCCTGCTGCATGGATACCGCCGGAGGTATCCTGGGTGGTGGTGATGGTGGAATCGGAGGCGTAAACGGTGCCGTCGCCGTAGGCAAACAGTCCTGCGCCGCCTGCTGCATCGGTGGTGACGGTGGAATCGGTTACATAGGTGCTGCCCTGGGTGCCCAGAACCGCCGCGCCCACACCGTAGAAGCTGGAGCTGTCGCCGCCGGTGGAATCCTGAGAGGTGCGGTCTACGGTGACGTTCTTCAGGGTTACGTCAGCATCTCCGTCCACCAATACGGCGTTTTCATCGGTGCCGGTGGAGGAAATGGACTCGCCCTCTACCGTGGTATCCTCGGTGTATTCGTTTACCGCGTCATAGCTGGTGGGGGCAGAGGAGGAGCCGCCGGGACCGCCCATGCCGCCGGGTCCGCCCTGCTGACCGGCTGCCTCAATGACCACGGCGGTGATCTCGCCCTGATCGTCAAAGGTGATGCTCAGGGTGTCGCCTACGGTGATGTCGGAAAGGGCCGCTTCGATCTGGGTGCCGTCCTGGTCATTCTTCGCCAAAATGGAGTCGTTGCCCAGCACCAGGGTTGCGGTCAGGGCTTCGGACTGGGAAGCATCGCCGGACTGCTCGGGCGGGGTGCCGGGGGCAGTGTCACCGGTTTCGTCTGCTGCCTGGGTATCGTCTGGCTCAGCAGGAACGGCATTGGGGTCCGCATTGCCGGTGGCTTCGGCATTTTCGGTATTTTCGGTATTTTCGGCAGGCGCTGCATTCTGCGCATCGGAGGGAAGCTCCGGGGGTGTGCCGTTATCCGCTCCATTTTCGCCGTTATTTTCGCCGTTATTCTCACCCTGGGGCATGTCCGGCGGAGTTCCCATGGCATTGCCGCCGATGGTCAGGGAAATGGTGTCGCCCTCAATAGCGGTAACGGTGCCCTGGACGGTTTCATCCACAGGTGCGTCCTGGTCGCTGCCGATATAGGAAAAGCTGTTGCCTGCCTCCTGGGCAGAAACGGGTTCGGCGCTGGCTGCACTGGACTCCGTTTCACTGGATGCAGCCGGAGCGGTGGAGACTTCCGGGGTGGAGGCTTCCTTGGAGCCGCAGCCGGTGAGGGTGCCCAGGGATACGGTGGCGGCCAGCATGCCGGACAATAGCTGATAACGTCTTGACATAGAAATCATCCTTTCTGGGGGAATGGAAGCGCTGCTTGGTGGCTTCCTTGCTTTGGATGATCTTAGTATAAAGGGCGCAAATGGAGAAAACATGGGCAAATCGTTGCGGGGAAGTAAATAAAAATCGGGAATATTATGAACCCAATGTGATGGATTGGAGAAGAAAAGCGCCGCTCCGGAGGTTCCGGAACGGCGAAAATACAATTCGATTACTTTGCGCGGATAAACAGGATGCCCAGGGTGCCGGGGCCGCAGTGGCAGGAGACGGTGCAGCCTGCCTGGGTTTCGATGATCTCGGTAAAGGGGGCGTATTGGGCGATGGCAGCGCGGACCTTATCCACAATGCCGTCCTCCACTGGGGTATGGGTGATGAAAATCCGCTCATACACCAGGCCGTCCCGGTTCTGGAGGCGATCCTTCACATAGTCGAGGATGCACTTTTCATATTTGCCCCGGTATTTCTTGACCACCTTCATCTTGCCGTCGATGACCTCGATGCAGGGCTTGAGGTGCAGGAGATTTGCGCCCAGGGCTACCACCATGGAGCAGCGTCCGCCCTTGACCATGTAGTCCAGGCGATCCAAAAGGAAGCTGGCCTCCACCCGTCCGGTGAGTTCGTTCAGCCGATCCACAATCTCCTGGGGGCTGAGCTTGCCCTCTTCCGCCATTTTTACCGCCTCGCAGACGATATGACCGTGACCCGAGGAAAGGTTCCGGGAGTCCACCACATAGACGTTCTGAAGCTCGCTGGCAGCTACGCAGGCGTTTTGGTAGCAGGAGGAGAAATCCGCGCTGATGTCCACATGGATAATCGCGTCGCACTCCTGGAGCAGCCGGGTGAACATCGTGAGATAGTCATCGACGTTGTTGGCGGCGGTGGAGCAGAGATCCCCTCCGGCGGCCACATGGTCAAAGATGTCCTGGGGATGAATATCGACTCCGTCCCGGAACGTCTCGCCGCCCTTCATGGTGTAGAGGGGGAGAATTTCCACCCCATGGGCCTGGAGATAGTCGGGGTTCAGGTCGCAGGTGCTGTCGGAGGTGATACGAATGTTCATGGCGTTGGCCTTCCTTTTCTCGAAAAATGTAAAAGTTATTATATCGAAAACAAAGGGTATTTTCAATGATTTTTCGCCGTTTCGGCAGGTTGAACGGATGGAGCGGGGGATTTTTGGCGAAATTGCGTCACGGGGCAATTGTGGCAGACGACAAAAGTTGAAAAGTTCAAAGATTATTCACACAAAGGGAGTAAGGCCGTGGTATGATAGCACCATGAATCGGCGTCGTGTTTCCATCTCCGGTTTTCTCCTCTCTTTCTTTCCGCTCCTATATGACTTCTTTCCGGAGAGATGCTGATCCGTAAGAAAAGGCGCCAACGTAGCTGTTCCCTGCGTTGGTGCCTTTCTTTTTATGGCAAAACCATAGGGATGCAGTTGCGGGCTACAGCCGATCTTATCCACCGGAAATGCGCCAATTGGGGGGATATGCAGGGCGGCGAAGCTCTTTGCGTTTTACGTATTTACTGACTTGATTCTTCTCGAAACTTCCGGTGCCTCCGGCGGCTCCATCTTTCTTCTCGTGAAGAAAGATAGAGGAG
>CAVEIY010000213.1:0-2952 GCA_963615825.1 Flexilinea sp. | reverse complement strand
TATGCTCCTGCTTGTCCACCGAGGGGGGATTCAGCGCCGCCTGGAGCCGCATATTGAGGGCTGCGGTTCCGGCGTCTGTCTTGCGGGTTGGGGAAAGCACCTGAATCTGGTCCGCCGGAATCCCCATATTCTGCGGAAGCCGGCGAATGCACAGGTCCACAATGGTGTCCACCGCCCGCTGCATATCCCGGCGCTGCAAAAAGAAGAAATCCTTATTCTTCACCGTCAACTCCGGCATCTGCCCTGCGTTAATGGCATGGGCATTCATGATAATCAAGCTCTCCCGGGCCTGCCGGAAAATTTCGGTCAATCGCACCGTTGGAATTTTACCGGAGCGAATCAAATCGGAGAACAGATTGCCTGCCCCCACAGAGGGCAGCTGATCCGGATCGCCCACCAGGATCAGGCGGCAATGGGGCTTCAATGCCCGGAGCAGCGCTGCCATCAGCAGAATATCCACCATGGAGGTTTCATCCACCACCACGGCATCTGCCTTCAGCGGTTCCGATTCGTCGTGCATAAAGCAGAGCTTTCCGCTCTCCGGGTCATATTGGGTTTCCAGCAGCCGATGGATGGTAGCTGCCTCTCGTCCGCAAAGCTCCTTCAGCCGATTGGCTGCACGTCCGGTGGGCGCTGCCAGGACCGTTTTGATGCCCAGTCGGTCAAACAGGCCCAAAATACCGTTGACTGTGGTTGTTTTACCGGTACCGGGTCCACCAGTGAGCAGCATCACCGTGCTCCGGGCCGCCTTTAAAATTGCCTCGTGCTGATCCGGTGCATACTCCGTGCCGATTTCCCGCTGTACTGCTGCCAGGGTGCCGTCCAGGCGACCCGGAACCTCCGGCGCCTGTGCTGCCATTTCCAACATCCGCTGCGCAACATAGGTCTCCGCCTCGTAGTACTCCGGCAAATAGCAAACCTGAATGCCCTTCAGGGTATCGACCACCAGCTTGCCAGCCAGGTTCAAATCCTCCAGGGTATCCTGAACTGTCGATGCATCAATGCTAATCATGGTTGCCGTTGCCATGCAGAGCTTATCAGCGGGCAGGAACGTATGACCGTTCCCCAGATTATGCCGCAAGGTATACACCGCTGCGGACTGCACCCGTCTGGGATCCTCCGCCTCTACGCCGTTTCGCACAGCAAACTGATCCACCACCGCAAAGGACGCCCCAAAGAATTCCTCCGTCAGCAAATAGGGATCATCCTTCAGCGCTTCCATGGCCAAATCTCCATAGGCCTTATACAGCGGCATGGCAAGCTCTCCCGGCAGTCCGCCGCTCAGCAGAAACTCCAGCAGCTTCCGCATGCCAAACTGCTTCTGGAAGCTGACGCCGATGGCCCGTGCCTTTTGGGGACTGATTCCCGGCACCTCAGCCAATCGCTCGGGGTGCTGCTCCATGATTTCAAAGGTTTCATCCCCAAACAGCTTGACAATCCGGCTGGCTGTCCGGGGACCAATTCCCTTAATGACGCGGGACGACAGGTATTGTTCAATGGCCTGCGCCCCGGATGGCATCACACGCTCCAAAAACTCCGCGTGGAATTGCATGCCGTGGGTCTGATGCGTCTCCCAGTGACCGGTTACCACCAGCTTTTCCCCGGGGGTACAAAGCGGAATCGTGCCCACCACCGTAATGGTAATCTGCTCTTCGGTGGTAAACCGGATCACCGTATATCCATTTTCCTGATTTTGAAACAGCACCGCAAGGACCGTTCCGCGAATGATCTCCTGCGCTCTATCCTCCATACCCATGCCTAGCTATCCACCCAGTCTTTCCATTGTTCCTTTGTAATTTCTGTAATATGTCCCTGACGTTCCAGCTCGTGGACATATCTTAGACTCTCTTCCTCTAATTCATCCGTCATCACAAGGATGTTCCACCAAATCAAGCCGGACTCCCGCAGCCATATCAGACCCCGAAGCCAGCGTTCCGTCTGTGTCAATCCCGCTTTTCCCCTGAAAACTACAGTAAGGCGCAGATCATCTCTGCGCCTGAGGGGCAAAAGGACTGCGCCTGCCAGGGTCCAAATCAGCGTAATCAGCCCCCACGCCGCCAGCATACCCACCAATAATTCCATACGCTCCCCCTCCCGCACATTCTATGCAAGAGAAGGAGAATAGGTTCCAGTCCATCCGGCCGAATTAAAGAAAGATAGACACTCCGTAGGTCACAGCCGAAACAATGATTCCTGCAATCAGCACCCCCAGGGCAATCACCGGGAAGGCATGCTTCAGCCGAATATCGAATACCGCAGCCACCAGGGATCCCGTCCATGCGCCGGTACCGGGCAGCGGAATTGCCACAAGAATACATAGGCCAAGCAGCTCATATTTTTTCAGCAAATCCTCTTTGGAGGCCGCCTTCCGCTCCAGGCGGGATACAAACCGCTCCAAAAGCTCACTTTTTTTCCGAAGCCACTCAAAAATTCGTCTGGTGAATAGAATCAAAAACGGAACCGGAAGCAGATTCCCCAAAAACGCCGTCAAAAACACACTCCAAAAAGGCAGTCCCGATGCCACCCCTACGGGAATTGCACCTCGCAATTCAAACACCGGCACCATTGCAACCCCAAACACCGTAAGCAGCTGCTTCACTAAATCCATGCGTGATATCCTTTCCCCCTGCCACTCATTTCGGGCAGGCATTTTACATTTCATATTGTAATGTGTACTGAACAAATCCTATTGACAAAGTTTTAGGCAATCGCCACATGAATATGCCGCTTTTCGGTTGATTCAGTAAATGTTATTATACTGTATTTCGGATTTAAATGGAAGTGCTTTTTCATGGGAGACGATGGATGGATGTAAATTTATCGTAAAATCGCTGAACGCAAAAAGGCTGTCCCATTTGGGACAGCCTTTTAAAAGCGTTATAAATTACTCGTTGATAGCGGTAACAACGCCGGAGCCTACGGTACGGCCACCCTCACGGATAGCGAAACGCA
>CAVEIY010000212.1:0-2987 GCA_963615825.1 Flexilinea sp. | reverse complement strand
AGAGGGGTACAAGTTTCATTTGAGGTTCCTCCTTAAAATAATCTGACGGCGCAGGAGCGCCTGTCAAAGGTTCTACTGTGTGATGATTTAGCACTCAGCATCTCGGAGTGCTAACGTCTATATAATAGCCCAACGACCTCAATTCTACAAGTGTCATTTTGCACAATTCCAAGTTTTATTTCTTGTGAACTTTTTCTAAACGCTCCTGTTTCATTTTTCACGATTGCCCCAGTGATATTTTCTTTGCTATTTCCCGCCAAAATGTGCTATGATATTGCAGCAATTTGCATGATTACCGTTACGGAGGCATGATAATTTGAGTACAGGACAGAACAAGCTGGGCACCATGCCCATTGGGCGGCTTCTGATCTCCATGAGCATTCCCATGATGATTTCCTTCTTTATTCAGGCGCTGTATAACATGGTGGATTCCATGTTTGTGGCGCGGATCAGCGAAAACGCCCTGACCGCAGTTTCCATTGCATTTCCCTTGCAGCAGATCATTACGGCCATCGGCGTCGGCACCGGCGTTGCCGTAAATGCCCTGGTTCCCCGATACACCGGTCAGGGGCAGCAGGACAAGGCGATACGGATCGCCAATGTTGCTGTGGTATTGAGCTTTTGCTACACCATTCTGTTTATGCTGGTGGGCGTATTCGGCGTAAGGGCCTACTACACCATGCAGACCGGTGTAACCGAAATCATTGAGGACGGCGTACAGTACCTTTCCGTCATCTGCCTGGTCTGTGTGGGGGCATTTTTCGGACAGAACTTTGAAAAGCTGCTGGTGGCTACCGGCAACACCGTCCATTCTATGATTTCGCAGGCATCCGGTGCAATCTTCAACATCGTCTTTGACCCGCTGCTGATTTTCGGCATCGGTCCCTTTCCGAAAATGGGCGTCACCGGCGCTGCGGTTGCCACGGTACTGGGCCAGATCTTCGCCGCGCTGGTAGCGCTGGTGATGCTGACCATCAAGGAAAAGAACATTCGGCTGCGTTTCCGCTCCATGCTCCCCTCTCTGGAGATTCTCAAGGAGATTTTCTCCGTGGCCATTCCCTCCATGATTACCGTTGGATTGTCCTCGGCCATGAGCTTCTGCCTGAACCAGATTCTCCTGGCCTTTTCCACCACTGCCACCGCCGTATTCGGCATCTGGCTCAAGCTTCAGAACTTCGCATTTATGCCCATCTACGGGCTGAATAACGGCACCGTCCCCATGATCTCCTACAATTACGGGGCCGGACAGATGGATCGGGTGCGCAAAACCGTCTCCCTTGCCCTGAAAGCCGCGCTGATTCTGATGATACTTCTAGTGCTGGTATTTACGCAGATTCCCGCGCAGCTGCTTCGGATGTTCAGTGCCTCCGACACCATGCTATCCATTGGCATCACCGCCCTTCGGATCACCTGCCTGAGTCTCCCCTTTGGTGCGGTTACGCTGATTCTCTCCTCCTCCTTCCAGGCTCTGGGCTACAGCCGCTATACGCTGCTGATTAACCTGGGACGGCAGCTGTTCTTCATTGTGCCCATTGCGTGGCTCATGAGTCTAACCGGTCAGCTTTCCCTTGTTTGGACCGCTACGGTGATTGCAGAGGCTATGAGCATGATTCTCTCCGTTCTTCTCAACCGCCGGGTGCATCAAAAGCTGGCCTAAACGCAATCTAATCGCGTCTGCCCTGTGCAGGCGCGATTTTTGCAACCTTTTTCCCGTTTTCCTGTCATTCTTAATGAAATCTTTCCATTTGCCCGCTTGAATCTTAAAGGGAATTTTTCTATAAAAGAAGTAATTTGTACGACAGGAGATTAACCCATGGAATCCGCAGCTCATTCCCGCCAAAAGCACCCCATTCTTCGCCTTTGCACCGTCATTTTTCTGCTCATGCTGATTGCCGGAGGCATATGGGCCTATCGCATCGGTCTTTTCCCTCATTCCTCCACGTCACTTCAGCTTGGAAATCTGGACAACCTCCCCTGGAACCTGACCCTTGTAAACGGCGATTACGCCATTCCGGATCACTGGGAGCAGGAGCTGACGACCCTTTCCAACGGAACCCAAGTGGACAGCCGGATTTATCCCGAGCTTCAGCAGATGTTCGACGACATGCGCGCCCAGGGCATTTATCCCGTAGTGGCATCCGGCTATCGGACCGCAGAAAAGCAGCAATCCCTGATGGATGAAAAAATACAGGAATTTCTGGATCAGGGCGCTTCCAAAGCCAAAGCGAAAAAGGAGGCCCGGCTGTGGGTAAATCCCATGGGCCACAGTGAGCACCAAACCGGTCTGGCCGTCGATATCAACGCCGACGGCGTCAACTCCGCCGGCAGCGAAGTCTACACCTGGCTATCGGAGCATGCCTGGGAATACGGCTTTATTCTCCGCTATCCGGAGAACAAAACCGACATCACCGGCACCGATTACGAGCCTTGGCATTATCGCTATGTGGGAACGGAAGCCGCAGCAGAGATTCACAAAAAGGGGCTGTGTCTGGAGGAATACCTGCAATAACCGACAAAAAGCGCCTGCCACAACCGTGACAGGCGCTTTTATCATGAGCGAAATATCAAATTAGTGATTCCAGGTGTAGCCGGTGATCTCAGCAGCCTTCTCCAGAATCTTGGTCATGCCCTCTTCCTTGCCGTTGGCCTTAGCAGTCTCCATAGCGGAATCAGCCTTAGCGTCGAAGGTAGCAGCCCAGATGCGCTCTACGTCAGCATCGGAGAACTCAACCATCTTGTGGCCGGTCTTTTCCTCGATGGTAGCGCAGTCGGTAGCGATGGAATCGTCATAGATGCCAGCGGAGTACTCCTCCACCTCGTCGCATGCCTGCTGAATTGCCTGACGCTGAGCGTCAGTCAGGCTGTTCCACCAATCCAGGTTTGCGGTGAACATGTTGCCAGCGGTGTAGGTTCCGTCCAGAGCCCAGTAGTCAGCAACCTCTTCCCAGCCCATGGAGACCATGGGAGCCAGGCCCATCTGAGTGGAG
>CAVEIY010000211.1:0-3017 GCA_963615825.1 Flexilinea sp. | reverse complement strand
AAGGAAAAGAAGGAACGGGTGCGTACCGAGGAAGCGGTTCAGAAAAAGAACACCAAGCAGCTGGAAAAGAAAATTGCCAAGCTGGAACGGGAGATTGAAAAGCAGGAGGCACTGCTGGAGCAGCTGGAAACCCAGGTACAGGAGGCGGCTATGGATTATACCCGGCTCCAGGAGCTGCTGGGACAGCAGACGGATGCACAGAATGCCCTGGAGGCTATGTACGCCCAGTGGGAGCAGCTTTCCGGAGATTTGGAGGCGTAATATGAAAAAACTATGGATGTTTGCAGCACTATTTTTGGCTGCGGGCATTGTGATGCTTTTGCTGCCCATTCATATGCAGCCTACGGGAGCGGTTCTGCTGCTGTTGGGGCTTGCCATGGGAATCTCTGCGCTGCTGTGGAGACGGCCCACCAAGAAAAAACAGACCGCCATTCAGATTATTGCCGTGGCGGCTTCTGCGGGAGTTGTGATATTGATGGCGGCAATGGGAATCCTTACATCCAGCGGCGAATCCGATTGGAAAAGCGCCGAGCATTCTGACTATGCCATTGTACTGGGTGCAGCGGTGCAGGAAACCGGCGCACCCTCCCGGATTATGCGGAATCGGTTGGCTGCGGCCATGGAGTTTATGGAGAAGAATCCAAAGGCCATGGTGGTGCTTTCCGGCGGTCAGGGAAATGACGAGCCGATGACCGAGGCGCAGTGCATGTATGATACGCTGATTTCCATGGGCGCAGACCCCAAGCGGCTGATTCTGGAGGACCGGAGCCATACCACACGGGAGAACCTCATCAACAGCATGGCGATCATTGAGGGACAGGGGGGAACCCGGCAGCCCATTGCGCTGATTACCAGTGAGTTCCACCAGCGCAGAGCGGCCTATATTGCGGATTCTCTGAATATCGACACCTGTGCGGTTTCTGCCCATACGGACCGCTGGTTCTATCGGGTGAACTATACCCTGCGGGAAGTGTTTGCATTTGTAAAGGCAGCGTTCCAGAGCGGCAACTAAAGGAGGCAACGGGGATGGAAATTCGGAAGGCAACCGCGAACGATTTGGATGCGGTGGAGCAGAGCTATCGGGAGCTGCTGGAGCATATTCGACCGGAGGAAAACTATTCCGGCTGGATATTGGATGTATATCCGACCCGGGCTTGGGCAGAGGAAAATCTACAGGATCTGTGGGTGCTGATGGAGGGAGACACCCTTGGCGCCAGCATGATTTTGAATCAGAATCAGCCTGCGGATTACCAGAGCATTCCCTGGGAGATCGCTGCTGCGCCGGAGAAGGTGACGGTGATTCATACTCTCTGTGTTCCGCCCAGTCAGGCGGGGAAAGGGTATGGACGGAAAATGGTGCAGTTTGGCATTGAGGAATCCCGGCGGCAGGGCATGACGGCAATGCGGCTGGATACGGCCAAGGGAAACGCTCCGGCGACGGCGCTTTATACCGGCTGCGGCTTCTCTATTCGCGGTGTGCGGGAGGTGCTTCATCAGGGCTTGATTCCCGAAGAACTGATTTTCTTTGAACTGGGGCTTTCAAATCCCTGAAAAATAGGGTACAATACCGATATGGAAACGTTCCAATCTGCGGGGCGAGATCCGAAACGATAGAATCGGACAACACGGCATCATGCGGCAAGTTTGCAGGCGTAATTGTGCGGTGCTGTCATACCAAAGGAAGGATGAATCATCATGAGCGAGAATTGCAGCGGACAGTGTTCCTCATGCGGCGAGAGCTGCTCCAGCCGTCAGGCGGAGAGCTTGCTGGCCCAGGCAAATCCTCTGTCCAGCGTGAAAAAGGTCATCGGTATTGTCAGCGGTAAGGGCGGCGTTGGTAAATCCACCGTTACCTCTATGCTGGCAGTTGAGCTGAATCGGCGGGGAAAGCATACGGCAGTGATGGATGCGGATATCACCGGTCCTTCGATCCCCACGGCATTTCACGTCCATGGTCGTCCCAACGGCTGCGAAGAGGGACTGATTCCTCTGCGCAGCGAGACGGGCATCGACGTTATGAGCGTCAATCTGTTGCTGGAAAATGAGACGGATCCGGTGATCTGGCGCGGTCCTGTGCTGGCCGGCGTGGTAAAGCAGTTCTGGACTGACGTGGTATGGAAGGATGTAGACTTCCTGTTTGTGGACATGCCGCCCGGAACCGGCGACGTACCGCTGACCGTATTCCAGAGTCTGCCCATTGACGGCATCATTGTGGTGACTTCGCCCCAGGATTTGGTGAGCATGATTGTAACCAAGGCGGTTAAAATGGCACAGATGATGAACATTCCTGTGCTGGGACTGGTGGAGAACTACAGCTACCTTACCTGCCCGGATTGCGGCAAAAAGATTGAGGTGTTTGGCAAGAGTAAGATTGACGACGTTGCCAAAGAGCTGGGACTCCCTGTGCTGTGTAAGCTGCCCATTGACCCTCTGGTGGCTCAGGCCATGGACGAGGGACTGCTGGAGCATGCAAAGGTAGACGCCATTGCACCGGCAGCCGACGCGTTGGAAAAGCTGTAACCAATTTACAAGGCGTACTCGCAGGGGTACGCCTTGCTTTTCCGTTGGGGGAACACCGCATAAATCATGGAAATTTGGATAAGCTATCAGAAAGAGGGATAAACCATGACAAAGCTGGAAACTGCATTTACAGCCGACCTGCTTCAGAATCTTTCCGCAGCAGCCGAGGTAACCGGCGTAGAGGAGACGCGGCTCCGTCAGCAGGCGGAAAAGCTGGGCGGCGCAAAGGCGGTGAAGGAGCTGATTGCCCGGGGGCAGATGACCCGGCAGTTTCAGCCGCTCAAAGAGAAAAAACGTCTGGACCTCAGTCCGGAGGCGCTGGTCACCAAGGGGAAATATGCTGCGCTGTTTACGGATGAGGAGGTCAATCTCTGCCTGCAGGCACTGCTGGAAGCCGGCATGTATCAGCTGGGGTGATTTGGACAAAAAACCTTTATGGAAAGTTCAAATATCGTTTTGAGTCTGTCTATAGTTTGGACATAATTTCAAATTATCAT
>CAVEIY010000210.1:0-3027 GCA_963615825.1 Flexilinea sp. | reverse complement strand
GCATTCTCAATGGCACAACCAACTATATTCTGACTAAAATGATAAAAGAAGGACTATCTTTCGACACGGCTCTGAAGCAGGCCCAGGAAAAGGGCTATGCCGAGGCAGATCCCACGGCGGATGTGGAGGGCTTCGACGCCTGCCGGAAAATCTGCATTCTGGCGTCTCTGAGCTTCGGACGGCATGTCTATCCGGCACAGGTTCCCACCCAGGGCATCACCGGCGTAACGGCTCAGGATGTTGCACTGGCTGAGGCAGCTGGGATGAAGATCAAGCTGCTGGGCCGGGCCATCCGGCAGGCGGACGGCAAGGTGGTGGCCTATGTTGCGCCCCATCTGATTCCCAAGGAGGAACAGCTGGCCGGGGTAGAGGACGTGTTCAACGGAATTGTGGTCCGGGGGGATGCCATCGGTGATGTGATGTTCTACGGACGGGGGGCAGGAAAGCTCCCCACGGCCAGCGCCGTTTCCGCTGATATCATTGATGCGGTCAAGCATAAGGATCGTCGGCAGAATTTGGACTGGGAGCCTGGCAGCGAGGAGGTTGTAGGCAGCTTTGCGGATTTGCCGCTGTGCTGGTATGTCCGTACCCAAGCCCAGCCTGGGCAGATTGACGCGGCATTCGGCACGGTGGAGACGGTAACGGCCGGAGCCGGAGAGACGGCGGTGCTGACCGGGCCTCTGACCAAACGGGAGCTGGATCAGAAGCTGGCAGACGTTCCGGCGCTCACCTGTCTGCCTGTTTTGACGTCAGACAGCGCCAATTGATGCGTGATTACCGTAATTTGAATGGATCTGGAGGATACTATGGCACTGATTGTTCAGAAGTTCGGCGGCAGCTCTGTGGCAAACGCCGAACGGATCCTGCACGTGGCAGAGATCATAACGGGTACATATAAGAAGGGAAATCAAGTGGTGGTGGTGCTTTCGGCCCAGGGCGACACCACGGACGACCTGCTGGAGAAGGCGGCGGAGATCAACCCCGCGGCATCCAAGCGGGAGATGGATATGCTGCTGACCACCGGTGAGCAGATGTCCATTGCACTGATGGCCATGGCCATTGAAAAGCTGGGCTTTCCGGTGGTATCGCTGACCGGCTGGCAGGTGGGCATGGAAACCACGGCTGCCTATGGTGCAGCAAGAATTAAGCGGGTGTCCGGCAGCCGGATTCAGGAGGAGCTGGATCAGAACAAGATCGTTCTGGTGGCGGGCTTCCAGGGTATCAACAAATACGGCGATGTGACCACCCTGGGCCGAGGCGGCTCCGATACCACAGCGGTAGCGCTGGCGGTGGCCTTGCGGGCGGATCTGTGTCAGATCTATACCGATGTGGACGGCGTATACACCGCCGATCCCAGAAAAGTGCCCGATGCCCGAAAGCTCGATGAAATTACCTTTGACGAAATGCTGGAGCTGGCATCCCTGGGCGCACAGGTGCTCCACAACCGTTCCGTCGAAATGGCAAAGCGGTACAATATGAATATTGAGGTGCTCTCCAGCTTTACCGGAGCGCCTGGAACCATTGTCAAGGAGGCTGTTAAGAAAGTGGAAAAGACATACATCAGCGGCGTCGCACAGGACAAAAATGTAGCACGGCTGGCCATTGTGGGCCTTCGGGATGTTCCCGGTGTGGCCTTTAAGGTCTTTAACCTGCTGGCAAAGGAAAAAATCAATGTAGACCTGATTATTCAGTCCATCGGCCGGGCAGACTCCAAGGACATCAGCTTTACGGTGGCGACCCCGGATGCGGATAGGGCCTATGAGGTTATTAAGGAGAATCAGGCTGCGCTGGGCTTCGATCATGTGGACATCAATCACGACGTTGCCAAGGTTTCGGTGGTAGGCGGCATGGTAGACAATCCCGGTGTGGCAGCTACGGTATTTGAGGCGCTCTATGAGGCCCATATCAATATCAAGATGATCTCCACCAGTGAGATCAAGGTGTCGGTGCTCATCGACAAGGAGGATACGGATCGCGCGGTTTCGGCGATTCATGCAAAGTTCTTCCAGTAATCCCTTCTATGAATCCCTTTGCGGCAAAGCAAAAATCTTGCCGCAAAGGGATTTTTGTTCCATTTTGAGACTTATCCTATGGAATTCCGGGGAAAATGTATACAAATGCCCTTGACAAACTAATATTTTGATAATAAACTGTTTGGTGTGTGAAACAGTTCAGTCGGCTGCTGCGGGCAGCCGGCACCAGTCTGACCAGCTGGGATTCAATTGCGAAGGGAGAACTCAATATGGAAGAAAAACAGATGGACAAAAAGCAGCCGGTGCAGGAAAACCCTGATGTGGGCTATCTGATTACCAATATTTCCTACGGCATTCGTCAGTATTTTGATAAGCTGTTTGTGGACTACGATGTGACCTATCCTCAGTCCCGTGTTCTGACCCGGCTGTTTGGGCAGCTGGGCAAGGGCGACGTCAACCAGCGGGATCTGGAATATGCCCTGGGCATTAAGGCCTCCAGCGTCTCCTCGCTGGTGCGGAATCTGGAGCAGAAGGGCTTTATCCGCTGCGAGCGTCTGCCCCAGGATACCCGGAATAAGCGGGTGCTCCTGACCGAAAAGGGCATGGAGGTCCGCGCAATTCTCGACGGCGCCCGGGATCAGGCAGAGGAAAAGCTGGTAAAGGGCATGACCCCGGAGGAGCAGGAAACGCTGCGCCAGTGCCTGAGAAAGGTGCTGGAGAACCTGGAAGAGGAATAATCACAGCCGGAGCCGTTGCGGCTCCGGTTTTTTCTAAGGCAACACCGCACAATTGCGTCTGCGGGCTTTGACGGCTCTTTTACCCCACAAATCCGCTGCGAAACCTTGAAATACACAAAGTATTCCGGCGTTTTCGCAACAAATTTGTGACGTAAAATCCCTCGCCAAATCTCCTTGCCGAATTATGCGGTATTGCCCTATGCAAAAAATGGTTGACAAACGGAGAAAATGCCACTATAATAGTAAGGCTGTTCATTGAGCAGCATATCCTTGCCGCAGACGCGATCTGCGGCCATATGTCCAAAAGGAGGTGCAAA
>CAVEIY010000209.1:0-3047 GCA_963615825.1 Flexilinea sp. | reverse complement strand
CTCCATATGCTGCGCCAAATGCTTCGTCTCTTCCTCCAGCGCTGCCGCCATGCCCACAATACCGGGGACATTCTCCGTACCGGCCCGTTTGCCCCGCTCCTGCCCGCCGCCCAGAATCAGGCTTTGCAGCCGAATTCCCCGGCGGACATACATCGCCCCAACGCCTCTGGGGCCGTGGAACTTATGGGCCGAAAGGGTCAGGACATCCACGCCGTCCGCTTTAACGTCCACCGGAATATGCCCAACCGCCTGCACCGCATCGGTGTGAAACAGCACCCCATGCCGCCTGCAAACTGCCGCCAGCTCCCGAATAGGCTGAATGGTTCCGGTTTCATTGTTTACCTCCATGATACTGAGCATCGCCGTATCCGGACGCAGCGCCTCCTCCAGCTGCTCGGGAGAAACGCTCCCCTCCCCGTCCGGCTGAAGATAGGTGACGGAAAAGCCCTCCCGCTCCAGCGCCTCCAGGGTATGGAGCACCGCATGATGCTCCATGGCGGTGGAAACAATGTGCCGCTTTCCCTCTGCCGCGCCATTTTTCGCCCCGGTCCGCAGCGCCTGATTATCCCCTTCGCTGCCCCCGGAGGTAAAATAAATCTCTCTGGGACTTGCCCCCAGCTGCCGTGCAATGGACTCCCGGGCGCGGTCCAGCACCGCCGATGCCTGCTGCCCCAGCGCATGAAGGCTGGAGGGGTTGCCATAGGCAGTTTCCATGGCAGAAAGCATGGCGTCTCTGGCAGTCGGGCTGATTTTTGTGGTGGCAGCGTGGTCAAGGTATATCATAGCGTGCTCCTTTTCGTTCGGTCAAAAAACAAATTCCCCGCTGCCTTCTGAGACAGCGGGGGTTTGCGCTTAGTTCTTGGGATTGCAAATACCGCAGATGTCCACGTTTACCGCTGCTACCTTCAGCCCGGTCATGGACTCAACGGCGGTAATCACAGCGTCCTGAATATTGGCGGCCACCGCAGGAATGTCACTGCCATAGGCGATTACCACAAAGCACTCCACGGTGACAACCTCGTTGTCGATGGTGAGCTTTACGCCCTTTGCCATGTTCTTTCTGCCCAGCAGCTCTGCCAGATCCGCAGTAAAGCTGGAGGAAAGGCCAAACACACCCTCCACATCGCTGATGGCCAGGGCTGCAATGGCGGCAACCACTTCTTCGGAAATATTCACAGTGCCCTTATCTACGGGCTGCACCAGATATTCTTTTGCTTCGCTCATAATGAGATGCCTCCAGTCTCGGGCAACATCATTGCCCGGTCTTTTGTTCATTGTATCATATTTTCGTAAAAATACAATCACTTTACCTCAATAATTTTCAGCTCCGATGGGGTGTAGTCGCTCTGAGTTGTCACAATATCGCAAATCTGCGCCACGGCGTCCGCCTCCAGGCCCTCCTCCGGGGCTGCCACCGCCACGGAAATTGCGCCGTCGGACATGTAAGCCACGCAGTCCGCATAGCCCTTGGAGATAATCAGTCCCTCAATCTCCGCCTCCTTCAGCGCCGTGGTCACCATATTCTCCAGCTGGGTGGATGCCGAGCTTGCCGCCTGATCGTCTGCGCCGGTTTCATAGGCAATCGTCTCCTGGAGCAGCTCTACCGCGCTGTCCCGGGACTCCTGCCGCGCCAGCCGGATGGTGGAAAAATAGTCGCTGACCGTGGTATCCGTGGTAGCCTGGGTCAGCAGGGCATTATAGTCCTCCCCGTCGTTTACCACCTCTACATTGTCGGTGATTGCATCCACAGAGGTCACGCCGGTGTCCTCTCCAGCGGTCTGGGTGTCCTTCTGCGCCTCCTCCAGCAGTGCAGTATCCAGGGTGTCCGCCAGCTCCGTCTCACCGGATACCGGCTTCGTGTCCTCCCGGTGGTAAGACCAGTTGAGATAGACCCCAACGCACACAAACAGCAGTACCACCGCCACCACTGCATTGCGCTTCCACAGCTTCGTCGCCGTTCCTGTACTTGTCTTCATAGTACCCTCCCTTAATCACTCTGACATACGCAAATCCGATCCATGCCCAATCCGGTGAGACTGGCCACAGCCTCCTTGATTTCCAGCTCCACGCCGGGACTCCCCGCCCCGGGACACAGCACCATCGCTCCCCGAAACGTCGGAAAGGAATAGCGGCGCGTTACCGGCAGATCCGAACCGTCCTGACGGGACAGCACCGTTTCCTCCTGGGTCTGGGCCGTATCGCTTCCCTGACTCTGATTGCGGTCCTGCTGGTATTCATAGGTTCCCTCATCCTCCAGGGTCAGGAGCACATGAACCTCTCCCGCTCCCTGAATGCCGCCCAGCCGCTGCTCAAGATCCCGGCTGAAGTCCTCCAGGGAAAAGCCCGCTGTCGCTTCCGGCAATGGCTCCGTCTGCTTCTCCTGCTCCTTTCCGGGCAGCAGCAGAAGCAATACCCCCAGCAGCAGAATACATCCGGGCAGTGCAAACTTTCGGAGTCCGCCGCTTCCCCACAATGCTTTCAGTTTTATCACATTTGCAACCACTCCTGTCTCTCCGGCGGAATGCCCAGAGCTTCCTGAATCTCCGTTTCCAGCGCCGATTTCTGCTGCCCGGTGGGGCTGCCCCGAATGGTCACGGACCAGGGCACCGGATAACGGTCCTCCAGCCGAAGCGTCACCGTAACCTCCGGGGTGAACCCCATGGCTCGGGCTTTGTCCAATATATATGCCTGGGCCTGCTGGGTTATGAGGGATTCCATCAGCCGATTTGCCTCCAGATCAATCTCGTCTGTAGCCATGGGATTGACATCGCCCCAATCCCTTTCCAGCATCCACTGCCCGTCCCGCAGCACACGGTGAACCGGCTCCAGCAGGCACAAAAGCACCAGCAGACCTGCGCCCAGCCGTGCCCCCCGGCCTGTCCCGGATTTGGGCGCAAGCTTTCGCAGGATGGCCGCCAGAATGGCCGCAGCGGTTATTTTCACAAGATATGCCCTCATGCCGCCGTCCCTCCCATAAAGCACACGCAGCCGATCATCATCAAAAGCACGCACACGCCGGTAACTGCCGTAATCAGCCCCACCGCACC
>CAVEIY010000208.1:0-3091 GCA_963615825.1 Flexilinea sp. | reverse complement strand
ATTTGGTTCCCACAAAGTCGATGGCCTGCATGGGACAGTCGCTGGCGCAATTGTGACAGCAGGCACACAGGGAACGATTGATGACAAACATGGCGTCAATTCCTTTCCTGCACCGGGCAAAGGACATCCCTGGCCCGGGCGATAAATTACCGATACTATTGTAGCACACATTTTTGAAGGGGAGGGTATACGCTTTTGACATGGAGGTATGACTTTTTGCGCCAAATGGACGAAAACGGTAAAAATCAGGAGGTTATGGAATGTGACAAAAACATTCCCCGGGTTTGTATGCCATGACGGAGCATTTTCGGAGAAGATTTGTTTTAATAGATAGGAAAGATAGGGCAATACCGCATAATTCGGCAAGGAGATTTGGCGTGGAATTTTGCATCACAAATTTGTTGCGAAAACGCCGGAATACTTTGTGTATTTCAAGATTTTCGCAGCGGATTTGTGGGGTAAAAGAACCGTCAAAGCCCGCAGCCGCAATTGTGCGGTGTTGCCATAGAAGAATGGGGGACTGGGCATGGAAAATCGGAATCAAAAACGGCGGGATCAGGCCAACCGGCTGCTGTTTCATGCGGTGTGCAGCCCCTATATGGAGCGGGTCATCGACGCCGCCCATACGATTTTTCAGCGTCCGGTGCTGTTTCTGGACGAATACTTCCACCTGGTGAACATGGCCCCGGATCAGGAAACCGGCATCCCCCTGTGGGACAGCCTTTACCGGGAAAAGGCCCTGGGACGGGAGCAGCGGGAGGCGCTGGTTCGGGAGATTCAGGAGACGGAAACGGAAATTTCCTATGTGGACGGCGCGCCGTTTCGGGGACTGCTGGCGCCGGTGCTGCTGGATCGGCGGAACCGGGGCTATGTCTTGACGTTTTGGGAGGGACAGCCGCCCACGGTGGAGGAGCTGGAGCTGATGAACATGGTGCTCCAGGCGGTGAAGGTCCGTGCCTCCACCCGTACCCGCACCATCGGCAGCTGGAATATCTCCCTGGCGGAAAAACTCAAAAATCTGCTGGAGGCGGGGCAGGATTTGCCGGCGGAGACGGTGATTACCCAGGGCATGGAAAGCTCTCTTGCCCCCATGTATGCCATCTGCGTGGTGCCCATGGGTCCGCTGCCTGCCCAGCGCGCCTTTGCCCAGGAGGCAGTCCAGCAGCTTCAGCAGCAGCACCACAACGTCATCTGTCTGATTCATGGGGACGCCATTGTGCTGCTGTGTACCGGACTGCCCACGGTGTTTCAGGAGCAGGACATCCGGGACACCTATCTCATGAAAAAGCTCACGGAGTTTTTCACGGAAAAGGACATGATTCTGGGGATTTCCGACCGGTTTCATCAGCTCCATACGGTCTACAGCCACTACCGTCAGGCGGTATTGACGGCCTCCATGGCCGAGAAATTGGGACAGGAGGGAGCCGCATCCTTTGCCCAGCTGATGCCCCTTCCGCTGTTTATGCCATTGGTGGAAAAGCGGGAGGCTTCGGCGTTTATCCCTCCGGAGCTGCTGGCGGTGCGGGAGTACGATCGTGCCCACGGAACCAACTATATGGAAACCCTCCGGGTCTATTCTCTGGGGCTGTTTCATAAGCGGCAGGCGGCCAGACAGCTGCATATCCATGTGAACACCCTGTGCTACCGGCTGGAGCAGGTGGAAACGCTGTTCGGGCTGGGCAGCGAAAGCCAGCGGGATCAGCTTCGGCTGGTGTGCAGCTTTTTGATTCTCAGCCTGGTAGACCGGGCGGAACAGGATACGCCGGATTGATCGCGTTTTTACGCAATTTCATTGTAAACGGTTAGGTTCTGGGTGCTTTACATCCCGAAATGTACTGATATAATAGAGATAGAAGTATTTTTTGGAATCATAAAGGAGGAACGGGCTATGGCATATCAGATCATCACCATCAACCGAGAATTTGCATCCTGCGGCAGCGAAATTGCCCAGCAGGTGGCGCAGACACTTCACATTCCCTATGTGGACAAGTTTCTGATTACCGAGGCGGCCCAGAAAAGCGGCGTTCAGGTGGATCGGGTGGAGGCCACCGACGAACAGCTGGCCTCCCGGTTTGAATATTCCCAGGCGGAGGCGGCCCACTACTATGCCACGGCCAGCTCTGCGCTGCCCACCACCGCCCAGATTGCGGAGATTCAGTTCCAGCTCATCGAGCATATTGCCCAGCAGGGACCCTGTGTGATTGTGGGCCGCTGCGCCAACCATGTGCTGCGGGAGCGCCGGGATGTGCTGGATATCTTTGTCCATGCCAGCCGGGACGTGAGAGTGCAGGAGACCATGAAGATGTTCTCCCTGGGGGAAAAGGAAGCGGTTCGGCTGCTGAAACGCACGGACAAGGCCAGAAAAGCCTATTATAAGAACTATACCGGCATGGACTGGAACGATCCCAACTCCTATCATATGGTGCTCAACAGCGACCTGCTGCCAGTGGAGCTGTGCGTAAAGCTGATCTGCGATGCATATCGCGGACTGTAACGCATCGAACGAGATAAAATTCGGGCGTATTGCGAAATTGCAATACGCCCGTTTGCTGTCTATATAGGGTTTAGTCCAAACCGACTGCGATATCGTAGCCGGAGCGGACAGCCTGGGTGACCTGCGCGGTCTTGGTGCAGTCACCGATGGGCAGAAACACATGCTTGGTTTTTCGCAGCTCGTCCACCAGGGCACTTCTGGGCCGCAGACCCAGGGCACAGATGACGGTATCGGCGGGGAACAGCGTCTCCTTGCCGTCGGGGGTAATGGCAATCACGCCCGCATCGGTAATCTCCTTGCACTTGGTGGAAACCTGGAGCACCGGAGGCACCAGACCGGGAGCGGTATTGGTGCCGCCTGCCTTCTCGGGGAACAGACCCATGCGAACCTTCAGGGCACGGCGATGGGCAGCGGTGGTTTCCATGGCGATTTCGGGGGCCATCTCAATGACGGTGACTTCATGACCCTCTTCGGCCAAATGCAGGGCGGTTTCGCAGCCCACCAGGCCGCCGCCCATGATGACGATCTTCTGGCCCAGGGTTACGCCGTCCTCAAAGAGATCGGTGCCCAGCACATAGTTGTCGCCGGGGATGCCGA
>CAVEIY010000207.1:0-3099 GCA_963615825.1 Flexilinea sp. | reverse complement strand
GATTATAGCACAGTTAATTCAATAATGCAACGCATTTATGCGTTAAAGTATCATAAATTTTGAACGATTTACGCCAGAATTTGCAGGAATTTCGCCAAAGCCACCGCCAGCTGCCCCCGGGATACCAGCGCTTGGGGACGCAGATAGCCGTTTTCCGCGGTAAGCAGCTCCTGCTGCATGGCCCAGCCGTATGCCGAGGCCGCCGCATCGGAAAGCTGATCCCGATCCTCATAGCCGCCAACTCCTGCCAGGGAGGTAACCGTTCTGCCTGCAATCTTTGTATAATAGCCATACAGTGCCGTTGCCAGCTCCTGCCGAGTCAAACTGCGCTGAGGCCGAAAGAACTCATCCCCAGCCAGGATGCCGCAATCCGCCGCCCAGCTAACGGCAGCCTGATTGTCGGACACGTCGGAAAAGCTCCGCATCGTCGCTTCCGGACTCCCTGCCATTCGGTAGAGCGTAACCGCCAGCGTCTCCCGGGTGGCTGCCCGAGCCGGAGAAAACAGATTCTCTGCCGTTCCATACATAATTCCCCCGGTATACAGCGCATCCACCGCATTGCGCAGGGATTCCTCCGCCGGAATTAAATCCACAAACCGATCTGCCGTGGTAATGGGACCATAGAGGGTATTCTGGAGCCACTCCGAAAACACCGGTGCAAACATCGCCTGTCCCTGGGGATTCATGTGCCACCGGTCCGTGGGTGTCAGGCAATACGCCGTCCGGAATTCCTGGGACGCCATATGAATGCCGTTTGCCTGATCGTCCGCCGCATCATAGCATAGAATGTCCCGGCTTTGGCACAGCTCCAGCATCGCGTCGTGATAGGCCGTTGTTTCCAGCCCCAAATCGTTTTTTGTGCCATTGGAAATCCACGGCGTAAAGCACAGGAGCGTCGCCTCCGGATGGGTTTCCTCCAGCGTATCTAAAATCACATTCAGCGCACCCATGGCCGTCTCCGGATCCCGGGAATCCAGCTCCCCCACGGGAATATTGTGGGACCAATCGTTGGACGCCCCCTGGACAATGATGATATCCAGCGGCTCCCGGGTCAGCTCCTTTACCCGCTCCACCATAGGGGCGCTGCTCTGGGGTCCCGACGCAAAGGTCGAGCCGCTGATGGCATGGTCATAATAGGTAAGGTTCCAGCTGTCCGCCATCTGATAGGGCCATGCATCCTCCCGATGCTCCAGACCATATCCGGCGCAATAGCTATCCCCCAGAATCAGCAGGCGCTTCCCCTCTATGCTTTGTTTCCAATATCCGCCGTCCACTGCTTCTGCCGGCAGCCGCAGCCAGCTAACCAGGACCATCACCATCAGAAGCAGCGCCGGAATGGTTCGCTTTTTCATGGATACCTCCGAAATATCGTTCTGAGGTATGATTATACTTTGTTTTTCGACCCTTTACAAGAGGTTCACCAAAAGTACACAAGCCCCGACCGGATTCCGGTCGGGGCTGAAAGGTATTGCAATTAGATACGGTATTTGGGCTGTGCGTAATACTTGGTATGGAGAATGTGGTGCGCCTTCTCGCCGCCCCAGGAGCCAAGATAGTTGGCATAAACCTCCTGGACAATGGGGTTATGATGGCTCTTTCTCAGGGTCTTTCCGGCATCCTCGTCATACAGTGCCTTTGCACGAAGGCTGCGATAATCCACAAAATTCTTGATGCTGGCGGGCACATAGGGCTGACCGCCGCCGTTGATGCAGCCGCCGGGGCAGCACATGACCTCGATGAAGTCATATTCCTTCTCCCCTCTGCGGATCGCATCCAGCAGTTCACCGGCGTTCTTGGTGCCGGATACAACGGCAACCCGAACGGTTTTTCCGGGCAGCTCATAGGTTGCTTCCTTCACCGCCTCAAAGCCGCGGACATCGTGGAACTCCAGCGGTGCATTTTCGTCGCCCATCAGGATGGAGGAAACGGTACGAAGTGCTGCCTCCATCACACCGCCGGTAACGCCGAAGATATCCGCAGCGCCGGAAGCAATGCCGAAGATGGGATCGAACTTCTCATCGGGCAGTGCAGTAAAGTCCAGACCGGCCCGCTGAATCATCTCACCCAGCTCCCGGGTGGTGATGGCAACATCAATATCCTTGCAGCCGGGTGCCGCTTCCATATCGGGGCGCTGGATTTCATACTTCTTTGCTGTACAGGGCATCACGGAAACCACAAAGAGATTCTTGGGATCAATGCCCATCTTCTCTGCATAGTAGGTTTTCATCAGGCTGCCAAACATGCCCTGAGGAGACTTGCAGGAGGAGATGTTGGGCAGGAAATCCGGGTGATACTGCTCGGCATACCGAACCCAACCGGGAGAGCAGGAGGTAATCAGCGGCAGCGTACCGCCGTTTTTGATCCGCTCCAGCAGCTCTGTGCCTTCCTCAATAATCGTAAAGTCTGCGGCGGTATCCACGTCGAACACCTGGTTAAAGCCCAGCCGACGGAGTGCAGCCACCATCTTGCCCTCAACGTTGGTGCCGATGGGCATGCCGAAGCACTCGCCCAGACCGGCGCGGACAGAAGGCGCCGTTGCAACCACCACATGCTTCTCGGGATCCTCCAGCGCAGCCCATACCTTTGCGGTATCATCCCGCTCGGTCAGTGCGCCGGTGGGACAGTTGACAATACACTGGCCGCAGGAAATGCAGGCCGTCTCCACCAGATCGCGGCCAAAGGGGCTGCCAATCTCGGTTACGAAGCCACGCTCGTTGCAGCCAATGACGCCCACGCCCTGGTTCTGGCAGGCAGCCACGCAGCGGCGGCAGAGCACGCACTTGGAATTATCCCGCACCAGATGAATGGCGGAATCCTCAATCTGCGGCTTCATATTGGGGGTCTGGAACCGAACCTGCTCCACGCCGAACTCCTGTGCCAGCTTCTGCAGCTCGCAGGTTCCGCTTCTGCGGCAGGTCAGGCACTCCATGCGGTGGTTGGAGAGAATCAGCTCCAGGGTCATTTTCCGTGCCTTCCGGACCTTCTCGGTGTTGGTGAACACCTCCATGCCCTCATTGACGGGGTAGACGCAGGAGGCCACCAGTCCCTTTGCGCCCTTGACCTCTACCATGCAGATACGGCAGGCGCCGATTTCGTTCA
>CAVEIY010000206.1:0-3152 GCA_963615825.1 Flexilinea sp. | reverse complement strand
TGCTCCAGCCCACATTTTCAAAGCTGCCGGTCATATATTTCTGCCGGTAGAGATAGTAGGGATGGTAGCCTGCCGCCCGCAAAGACTCCGATGCAAAGGAGAGCATTTCCTCCACCATGGGCGCCGTGGGCAGCGCGGCACGCTTTTCATAGTACAAAGTGGCCGCCTTCTTCAGCGCCAGGGTATGAACGGTGATATTCGTAGGACCGAGAGAAAGCACCTGTTCCATGGTATGCCGGAACCCCTCCGGCGTGTCTCCGGGCAGGCCCGCAATCAGGTCCATATTGATGTCCGTATGACCTGCCGCCAGCGCCTGCTCATAGGCCCGGAGGATATCCTCACTGGAATGGCTGCGGCCCATAATCTCCAGCACCCGGTCATCCATGGTCTGGGGATTGATGCTGATCCGGGTTGCTCCCTCCTGCCAAATGGCCAGGAGCTTTTCCGGGTCCAGGGTATCCGGACGGCCAGCCTCCACAGTAAACTCCAGACACTCGGACAGATCAAAGGCCTGATGGAGGGTTCTAAGCAGCCAGCGAAGCTCCTCCGCCGACAGCGTTGTCGGCGTTCCGCCGCCAATATACACCGTGCGAATCCGGTGCGGGTGCTGCCCTAGGCCCTCCGCCGCCGCATAAATCTCCTGCTCCAGCGCTTTTAGATACACCGGAATCAGCTTTCTCGATTTTTCCGTTGCCGCAGAGACAAAGCTGCAATAGATGCACCGGGTCGGACAGAAGGGAATTCCCACATATAGCGAGATATCTCCGTCCTGCTGCTTCTCCAGTGCCGCCATGGTGGACTCCGCCGCATCCAAGCAAAGCTGCCGG
Source organism: Flexilinea sp. (assembly GCA_963615825.1). Taxonomy (GTDB): domain Bacteria; phylum Bacillota; class Clostridia; order Oscillospirales; family Oscillospiraceae; genus HGM13006. Next base: position 2,325 of record CAVEIY010000206.1, on the reverse strand, counting down.
CGCTGGGGCGATACGTCATAGACCTCCCGCAGCATCCGATCCGCCGACGCCCGGTTTCCTCCGGCCATCAAATGCCGGGATACCAGCTTGGTCGGACGAACCCCGGACAGCGCACCCCAAGAGGGCGGTGCCTCCAAGAAATGCAGCGCCGCCCGATAAAAGCTCTGCCGAAGGATTTGCCGCCGAAGGGGTTCGGTGATACAGGACGTCCGGCAGCGCGCCATCCCCCGTGCGGTTTCCCCGTTCCGGGTAATTTTCGCCGTAGCCGTCACCCAAGTCTCCCCCTGAGACAGCACCGATACTGCGCCGTCTCCGGAAAAGCCCGACGTGACATATTCTATTTTCTCCTGCGGAAACAGGATCAGGGCCAGCTGCTCCATGGCATAGCGGCTGTCGTGCCCAATCAGTCGCAGCTTCATCCCAGCGCCGACTGCATGAACATATTGGTTTTCCGCTCCCGCTCCAGGGTGGTAGAACCGGTATGCCCGGAGAGAACCGTATAGTCTCCCTTCAGCTCATAGAGCCGCCGAAGGGATGCGCACATCTCCGTCCAGCTGCCGCCGGGGAAGTCCGTCCGGCCGCAGGAGCCTTGGAACAGCGTATCTCCGGAGAAAATCACGTCTCCGGCAATCAGGCAGACAGAGCCGGGGGTATGACCCGGCGTCTCCAGTACCCGGAAGGTGATGGAGTCCATGGTCACCGTGTCGCCGTCCTTCCAATCTGTCACCAGCTCCGGATCCAGCGCCACGCTCTCATGGAACACGGCCTCCAGGTTCAGGTCCTTGTGAGACATATAGACCTTCGGCTCCGATCCGCAGGTTTCCAGCAGCTCCGGCACACCGGTGATGTGGTCAAAATGTCCGTGGGTCAGAAGAATATACTGTAGGGTCAGCCCGTTTTTACGAAGCCGATCCGAAAGATAGGCGCCGTCGTCGCCGGGATCAATGACTGCGGCGTTTTTCGTCTGCTCATCCCAGACGATATAGCAGTTGGTCATCAGCTGCCCCACCTGCTGTACTTCTATTTTCATTGAAATAACTCCTTTCGCGGGGAGATTCCTTTTTATAACTCACTGGAATCCACAATCAAGGTCACCGGACCGTCGTTGACAGACTCCACCATCATATGCGCGCCAAAAATGCCATGCTGAGGCGGATAGCCCAGCGCCTGACACTGCTGTAAAAACTGCTCATACAGTGCCTCTGCCTTATCCGGTGCTGCTGCACCGAAGAAATCCGGTCTGCGGCCCTTTTTGCAGCTGCCGTACAGGGTAAACTGGCTCACCACCAGCACCTGTCCGTCCACCGCCTCCAGGCCCAGGTTCATTTTCCCCTGGTCGTCCGTAAAAATCCGAAGGCTCAGCAGCTTTTTGCACAGCTTGTCACAATCCTGAGGCGTATCCTCCGGGCCAACGCCCAGAAGAATCAAAAAGCCCCTGCCGATTTTCCCGGTAACGGCTCCGTCCACTGTGACCGTGGCGGAGGAAACCCGGGTTAATACCGCCCGCATCAGTGATGCCCCCGGCGAACGCTCTTAACGCCCTTAATGGAGGAAAGGCGGGCGCGAACCGCGTTCAGTTCTGTTACGTTCTGCACCTCTACGGTAACGGAAACGGTGCATCCGCCCTTACCGTCCGACCGTGCATTCAGCTCCGAGCACTTGAGCTTCATGGACGAGATAATCATGGCAACGTCCAGCGCAAGTCCATCCCGGTCCTGGCAGGTCAGCTCAAAGGAGGTGGAGAAGCTCTCCATGGGCATAGACGCCCAGGCAACCTTAACCCATCTGCCGGAGTTCTCCGGAGACGCGGCACCGGCTGCATTGGGACAGTCTCTTCTGTGGACCGAAACGCCGAAGCCCTTGGTAATAAAGCCCACAATATCATCGCCAGGTACCGGCGTGCAGCACCGGGCGAACTTAATCATGCAGTTATCAATATCCTCCACAATGACACCGGAGGTAGCGAGCTTGGGCTTATGGCTGATGGAGGTGGGATCCTTGCCTGCTGCATCGGCAGCTTCGGCGGCTTCTTTCTTGCTGAACCGCAGAATTTCTTCCTTGATCCGGTTCACCGCCTTAACCGCAGTAAGTCCGCCATAGCCAATGGCCGCGTACATATCGTCCATGTTGGAGAACGAGAGCTTTTTCAGCAGCAGCGGCTGGAGAGCATCGTTACCGACAATGCTGGGCGCCACACCAATCCGGCGCAGCTCCTCCTCAAAGCTCTGCTTGCCGTTGACCACATTCTCTTCCCGGCGCTCTTTCTTATACCACTGGCGAATTTTGATCCGCGCCTGGTTGGACTTACATAGGCTCAGCCAATCC
>CAVEIY010000205.1:0-3167 GCA_963615825.1 Flexilinea sp. | reverse complement strand
TGACACGCTGATGGAGCGTATCCTCCAGGTGCAATAGCTTCTCCTTCTCCCCTTCTACCAGCTTGGCAACGGGGATGCCGGTCCAGCGCTCAATGATCTTTGCAATTTCATTTTCAGTTACCTTGTCCCGAAGCAGCGAATTGCTGCCCTTCTGGTTCTGGACCGCCTGCTCTGCCTCTTCCAAAGCACGTTTTGCCTCAGGCAGCTTGCCGTATTTCAGCTCGGCAGCATGCTCCAGATCATAGTTCTGCTCTGCCTCCTCGATCTGACGGTTCAGCTTTTCGATCTCTTCCCGGAGCTTTTGAACCCGGCCGATGGCATTTTTCTCGTTTTCCCACTGGGCCTGCATGGTGTTGAACTTGTCGCGTTCCTCCGCCAGCTCCTTGCGAAGCTCCTTCAGACGGCCCTCGGACAGCTCATCCTCCTCGTTTTTCAGCGCTGCCTCTTCAATTTCCATCTGGGTAATCTTACGGCGCACCTGATCCAGCTCTGTGGGCATGGAATCCATTTCGGTCCGGATCATAGCGCAGGCTTCATCAATCAGGTCGATTGCCTTATCCGGGAGATAACGATCTGTGATATAACGGTTGGACAGGGTGACTGCTGCCACAATGGCGGGATCGGTAATTTTTACACCGTGGAACACCTCATACCGCTCCTCCAGTCCACGGAGAATGGCAATGGTATCCTCTACCGTCGGTTCCTGCACCAATACCGTCTGGAATCGACGCTCCAGCGCAGGGTCCTTTTCAATGTACTGGCGGTATTCATCCAGGGTCGTTGCACCGATGCAGTGCAGCTCACCACGGGCCAGCATGGGCTTTAAGAGGTTGCCTGCATCCATGCTGCCTTCGGTTTTGCCTGCGCCTACAATGGTGTGCAGCTCATCAATAAACAGGATAATTTGTCCTTCGCTGTTCTTTACTTCATTGAGGACTGCCTTCAAGCGCTCCTCAAATTCGCCCCGATACTTTGCACCGGCAACCAGTGCGCCCATATCCAGGGAGAAAATGGTCTTGTTCTGTAGATTCTTGGGTACGTCGCCGCGGACAATCCGCTGCGCCAGCCCCTCGGCAATGGCAGTTTTACCAACGCCAGGCTCACCAATGAGCACCGGGTTATTCTTGGACTTCCGGGACAGAATGCGGATGACATTTCGGATTTCCTCGTCACGTCCGATCACCGGGTCCATCTTTTTGTCTCTGGCCTGCTGGACCAGATCCGTGCCGTATTTGTTCAGAGCATCATAGGTGCCCTCGGGATTATCCGTGGTCACCCGAGCGCTGCCCCGAATCTCCTTCAGCGTTTTCAGGCAGCCCTCGCTGGTGATGTTGTAGGTATCAAAGAGCTTTTTCATGCTGCTGTTTGCCTTGGTAATCAGGCCCAGCAGAATATGCTCTACAGATACATACTCGTCCCGCATGCTTTCGGCAACGTGCTCCGCCTCCACAAAGGCAGCGTCAACATCCCGATTGATATAAACCTTGCCTGCCTCCCTGCCGGAACCAGTGACCGCAGGCAGACGTGCCACCAAATCCTTGGCCGCAGCCGTAACGGACTCGGCTGTAACGCCCATCTTGGTCAGCAGCTGGGGCACCAGGCCGCCGTCCTGCATCATCAGGGCCAGCAGCACATGGCACTGTTCAATTTGCTGGTTATCGTGTTCCTCTGCAATATTTTGGGCAAGCTGTACGGCTTCCATAGATTTCTGCGTCAGCTTCTGTACATTCATAAAACATCTTCCTTTCCGGGGATCTTGATTTTAGCACTCTCGATCTTTGAGTGCTAATTCTCTTTGTGTCCATAGTACCGCGCAATCCCCGGTTTGTCAATAGGAATTTGTAAACGATTTTTGAATTCCTTGTATCAAAATTGCGTCCATGCTCTGCTCTCAGATTTACCACATAACGTACAGGCTATTCCTTGAACATTTTCCCCGCAGAAAATAACAATATCGGTTTGTTTTTTCGGTTCTTCCCAACATTTCAGCCGAAATTTCTGTCTAGTTTTCTCGAAATACGGCATATTAAAACCGAGACAATTCAGCAGAGAGGATGAGCAGATTTTGAAAAAAAGAATGACATTGACCGCCCTGTGTCTATTTCTGTTTTTCGGCATTCAAACCTATGCTGCCACACCCCAGGAGGTAGTTGCAGTGGGGAAAGCCGTGGGCATCGACGTACAGTGCAGCGGTTTAATGGTAGTCGGCTTTTCTGAGGACTCCCCAGCAAAGGAAAGCGGTCTGCATCGCGGCGATTTAATTATTAAAGTAGATGGCGAGCCAGTGGAAACCCCCGCCTCCCTTCGCGCCATGCTTCAAGAGAAGAACCAGGTGACGCTGACGGCACTCCGGCAGCAACGGGAGCAGAGCTTTCTGGTTCGGCCAAAAAATGCAGACGGATTTAACCAGATCGGCGCAAATGTCAAAGCGGAAATGGCCGGCATCGGCACCATTACCTATTATGATCCAGCCACTTCCGTATTCGGTGCATTGGGCCATGGCATCACCGATGCAGCCTCCTCCAAATTGTTCCCCATTCGGGAGGGATTTATCTGCAAAGCAACCGTCATTTCTGTGGAAAAAGGCACAAACGGCGCGCCTGGGATGCTGCAAGGCTCCTTTGACAGCAGCACAATTCTGGGGGCCATTACCCGCAATACCCCCTGCGGTATTTTCGGCACCCTAACCGCTGCACCAGACGGCGAAGAAGTCCCTGTGGCAGCCCGGGGAGAAATCACTACCGGAGATGCCGAAATTTTATGTAATGTAAACGGCGACCAGGTGGAGCACTATTCCGTCAAACTCATACGGCTATATCCCATGGACGACGGCACCGGACGTAATATGATGCTAAAAGTCACCGATCCGCGCCTGTTGGAGCAAACCGGCGGCATCGTTCAAGGCATGAGCGGCAGTCCCATTCTGCAAAACGGAAAGCTCATTGGCGCAGTGACCCACGTACTGGTGTCCGATCCCACCACCGGATACGGAATTTTTATCGACCATATGCTGGAGACCGCCGCATAACTACGGCGGTCTCCAGCGAAAAAAGCAAAATTAGTGCTTGACAAATCTTTTAATGTTTTTTATAATAGTCAAGCTAAATCAATCTGCTGCTATAGCTCAGTCGGTAGAGCGCATCCTTGGTAAGGATGAGGTCGCCAGT
>CAVEIY010000204.1:0-3173 GCA_963615825.1 Flexilinea sp. | reverse complement strand
TGCTGCATCAGATTCTGGAGGCTGCCATGAGCGGTCCCTGCTGTGTAAATGCCCGGGACTGGTCGTTCCTGGTGGTAACCGAACGGGAAACGCTCCTGAACATGGCGGAAGCCAACGGCAGACCTGCGGACCCGCTCAAGCATGCTGGCGCCGGAATTCTGGTCTGCGGCGATCTCAGCCGCGCATTCCCGCCTGCAAAGGACTATTGGGTCATCGACGGCGCCATTGCCGCACAGAATATCTGCCTGAGCGCCCACGAGCTGGGGATCGGTTCCGTATGGCTGGGCACCTGGCCTCAGATGGACCGGGTGGAGCACCAGCGCGCGCTGTTTCAGCTGCCAGACACGGTGATGCCCCATTCTGTCATCGCCCTAGGCTACCCGGCAACGGATCTCACCGCCCCAAGGCCGAGCCGCTATGAAGAAGCTCAGGTCCATTGGGAGAAATGGTAATGGATGAATTTACAAATGCGCTTCCCTCGGATCCGCTGATCGACGAAAACAAAGGGCTGATTCTTGCGCTCCGAGACGTCTGCCACATCCTCCACCAGCTTTATGAGGGGAAGGGCAGTCAAAAGGGCGTGCTGATTGCCCTGGGCGAAACCGGCCCCATCACCCAGCGGAAGCTGACAGAATCTCTGGGCATCTGTTCCGCTTCCGCCAGCGAGGTCATTTCCAAGCTGGAGCACGCCGGACTGGTTCGCCGCAGTCCCAATCCATCCGATGGCAGAACCGTGGATCTTGCCCTGACAGAAGCGGGCCAGCAGCAATCCATGGCCGCACGGCAGCAGCGTATCCAGCGACACCGGGAGATGTTTGCCTGCCTCTCCGAGGAGGAAAAGCAGCAGCTTCAGGATTTGCTGGGAAAGCTGAACCAGGATTGGGGTGAGCGTTGGGGCCACAACGGAACCGCTTAGCTGCCAGCTCCACGATATCAAAAACCGCCGTCGTTGCACAGTCCATGCAACGATGGCGGTTTTTATGGTTCAAAGCACCAGCAGAAGCAGACAAATCAGGGCCACTGCGCCGCCGATTCCGCTGACCACGGTGTAAATCTTTTTGGACTCCAGATCGCTTTTCTCTTTGCCCCGGTAATAAAGCCCCATACCAAGGACCAGAATGCCAATGAGCAGACCAACAATTTTGATTATCATGATTGTTTCCTCCATTTCAGCAAAAATGCAGAGTTTGTAATCACCAGCACTGACCCGGCATTATGGACCAGCGCACCGACCACCGGATTCAGGGTGCCAATGATTGCAAGGACAATTGCAATCACATTGAGTGTCATAGAAAACGTCATATTGAGCTTGATGGTGGTCATCATCCGCTTGGACAGTGCAATCAGATGCGGCAGCTCCTTCACCTCGTCATCCACCAGTGCAATGTCCGCTGCGTCCACGGCAATATCGCTGCCAACACCGCCCATGGCAATCCCCACGTCCGCCTTTTTAAGCGCTGGTGCATCATTGATGCCATCGCCAATCATGCACACCGACCGATTCTGTGCCTGATATGCGCCAATGTAATCCAGTTTATCCTCCGGCAGGCAGTTAGCCCGCACCTCGCTGATTTTTAGCTGGGCAGCAATGGTCTTGGCCGCATTTTCATGGTCGCCGGTTAAAAGCACCGGCTGCACCCCCAGCTGGTTCAGTGCCGCAATGGTTTCGGCGCTCTCCTTTCTCAGCGTATCCGACAGTGCAACATAACCCGCAAATGCTCCGTCAACGGCAAGATATGTAACGGTGCAGCCCTGGGCAATATAGGTTTCGGCCTCCTTGGGCGGCTGCATGGTAACACCGTGCTCCTGCAGCAGCTGCGGATTGCCCGCCAGCACCGTTTTCCCGTCCACTGCGGCACATACACCGCGCCCGGGAATCATCTGAAAATTCTCCGCAGGCAGCAGTGGAATGTTTCCCTCTATTTTACAGCAGGCAACAATGGCTTTGCCCAGGGGATGCTCGGAAAGCTGCTCTGCCGATGCCGCAAGTCCATAAAGCGCTTCTCTGGTATATGCATCCGACGCACTGACCACCGCAACCACCTCCGGCGTGCCATAGGTCAGCGTCCCCGTTTTATCGAAGGCAACAACCTTCGCGCTGGCCAACCGCTCCAGCGCATCCCCTTCCCGAACCAGGAATCCGTGCTTGGTGGCATTCCCGATGGCCGCCATAATGGCCGTTGGGGTCGCCAGCACCAGCGCGCAGGGGCAGAACACCACCAGAATTGTCACTGCGCGAATGATCTGCCCGGTAATCAGCCAGGTCAATGCCGCGGCAGTCAATGCGATTACCACAATCCAGGTTGCCCAGCGGTCCGCAATTCCAACGATTTTTGCTTTTCCGGCATCCGCAGACTGCACCAGCCGGATCATACGCTGAATGGAGCTGTCAGCCCCAACCTTTGTTGCCTCCATCTCAAATGCGCCGAACTGATTGACCGTTCCACTGGATACCGTATCTCCCACGGCTTTATCCACCGGCAGGGATTCTCCGGTCATCACCGCCTGATTGATGGAGGTCTGCCCTGCCACAATCACGCCATCCACCGGGACGCTCTCCCCAGGCAGCACACGAATTCGGTCCCCGATTTTCACCTGCTGTGCCGGAACGGTTTCCTCCTTGCCGTTTCGCAGCACCCGAGCTGTCTGCGGCGTGAGGTGCACCAGCTTTTCAATGCCCGCTCTGGCCTTGGCCACCGTCAGTTCTTCCAGCAATCCGCCCAGCTGCATGATAAACGCCACCTCGCCTGCGGCAAAATGCTCGCCAATGCAGATTGACGCAATCAGTGCCAGGGATACCAGCACATCTGCCTTGATATCAAACGCCGTTACCAAGCCAATGATTGCCTCCAAAATAATGGGCACGCCGCACAGGATAATGGCAATCCACGCCAAATCAAAGGGAAAGGGCTGGAATTTTAGTAAGCTGCAAATGACCGCAATGCCGGAAATGGCAAGCAGTGCAATATCCTTTTTGATGCCGCCCACTTCCAGCAGATGCTCTAATTTCTCCATGAGATTCTTCATAACACGCCTCTTTCTATACCCTACAAGGTATAGGTACATTATACCCATAGGGGTATAGGTTGTCAAGTAATTTTCTCACATTTGGGCGCAAAATCAAAACCACTAGTGAACTAGTGGTTTGCCCAGGCCCTAGAAGGGCCAGCCTC
>CAVEIY010000203.1:0-3206 GCA_963615825.1 Flexilinea sp. | reverse complement strand
TTATTTGCCACCACCACAAAGGGGCAGCCGGTTTCCTGAAACCAGGTGGCCATGGTCACGTCGTTTTGCGTGGGCGCATGACGGGCATCCACAATTAAAATGCCCAAAGTAATCAGCTCCGGCAGTGCAAAATAGGACTCCATCAACCGGCTCCAGCGTTCCTTTTCACTGCGGGACACCTTGGCATAGCCATAGCCCGGAAGGTCCACCAGATAGGCCGTTTCGTCCACCAGGAAATAGTTGATATGAATGGTCTTTCCCGGTGAAGAACCCACATAGGCCAGGTTCTTCCGCTGGAGCACCCGGTTAATTACCGAGGACTTCCCTACATTACTCTTTCCCGCAAACGCAATCTGCGGCACCCCATCTCTGGGGAACTGCGACGCCTTTGCAGCCGAGAGCTTAAATTCTACCTTCTGATAATTCATCCTGTCCTCACTGTCTCAGGCCGAGGCCTGCGGGCTTTTTGTCGGGAATGGGCAGCTCCACCCGGTTCTCCTTGGGCTGAATTTTAGAGAAATCCAGCGCTGTGGAAATTACGGTATCCGCATCCCGAACGGGAATGAAGTTCAGGCGGCTGCGGACAGTCTGGTCAATCTCCTCCAGATCCTTCTCGTTATCCGCAGGGATAATCACAGTCTTTACCCCATGCCGAAGCGCCGCCATGGTTTTCTCCTTCAGTCCGCCAATGGCCATCACTCTGCCGCGAATGGAAATCTCACCGGTCATGGCAATATCGCGGCGGACCGGCGCGCCGGTCAGTGCTGACACCAGCGCTGTGCAGATGGTAATGCCCGCCGAAGGTCCGTCCTTTGGCACAGCACCCTCGGGGAAGTGAACATGAATATCCTTGGTCTTATAGAAATCCGTCGGAATATGATAGCACTCCGCCTTGGAGCGGATATAACTCATTGCAGCAGAGACGGATTCCTTCATCACATCGCCCAGGCTGCCGGTCATTACCAACTTGCCGGTACCCTCCATGACGTTGACCTCTACCTCCAGAGTAACGCCGCCCACAGAGGTCCAGGCCAGACCGGTCACCAGTCCCACCTGATCCGCATCCGGCATCACATCCGCCAGGTACTTCCGAACGCCCAGGTATTCCTCTACCCGGGATGCAGTAATGGTCACCCGCTTGCCGTCTCCGGATTCCGCGAATTTCAGCGCAGCCTTCCGGCAGATGGTGGCGATTTCCCGCTGGAGATGCCGCACGCCGGATTCCCGGGTATAGCCGTCGATGATCTCACGCCATGCGTTGTCGTATACCGTCAGCTGGCCCTTCTTGAGGCCCACCTTCTGGAGCTCCTTGGGCAGCAGATGGTGCTTGGCGATCATGACCTTCTCCTCGTCGGTATAGCTGGAGAGCTCAATGACCTCCATACGGTCCAGCAGCGCCGCCGGAATCGTCGAGGTGGTGTTGGCCGTGGTGATAAACAGCACCCGGCTCAGGTCGAAGGGCACCTCCAGATAGTTGTCCCGGAAGGTCTTGTTCTGCTCGCCGTCCAGAACCTCCAGCAGGGCCGACGCGGGATCGCCCCGGTAGTCGTTGCCCAGCTTATCAATCTCGTCCAGCAGCAGCACGGGGTTCTTGCTGCCTGCGGACTTCATTCCGGCAATGATCCGTCCGGGCATGGAGCCGATATAGGTCTTTCTGTGGCCGCGAATCTCCGCCTCGTCATGGACGCCGCCCAGCGAAATTCTCGCCATTTTCCGGTTCAGGCACCGGGCAATGGACGTTGCAATGGAGGTCTTGCCCACGCCGGGAGGGCCGACCAGACAAATGATCTGTCCGGAGATATCGGGCGCCAGCTTGCGAACCGCCAGCAGCTCCAGCACACGCTTCTTTACCGCATCGAGACCATAATGATCCTCGTCCAGAATCCGGCGGGCCGCCTCAATGTTTACGGTGTCCTTGGTCTCCACATTCCACGGAAGCTCCAGCACCGTGTCCAGATAGTTCCGCATGACCGCTGCCTCGGAGGAGCCCAGAGGCTGCTTTTCCAATCGGGACAGCTCCTTGAGCAGACGCTCCTCGGTGTCCTTTTCCAGATGCAGTGCCAGGATCTTCTCCCGGTAATCGTCGATCTCCTGGTCCTCGTCCTCCTCGCCCAGCTCCTGATGGATCACCTTCAGCTGCTCCCGGAGGTAATAATCCCGCTGGCTCTTGTTCATGGCGTCCTGCACCTTGTCGGCAATGTCGCTCTCGATCTTCATGATCTCGATCTCCGAGCTGAGGATCTTCAGCGCCATCTCCAGACGCTTCACCGGATGCAGCATTTCCAGGCACTTCTGCTTATCGTCATAGCGGAAGCCGCAGTTCTGGGCCAGGTAGTCGGATACGTAAGCAGGATCGTCGCTGGTCATCAGCCGCAAAAGTGCCTCTGCATTGCTCTTGGGCAGCAGATCACAGTAGTTGCCATAGAGCTGATAGGCCACCCGCAGCAGCGCCTCCACCTTGGGCGCAGAGGTACGGTAGTCCGTATCGCTGAGCTTCTCGCAAACGCCCTCCAGGCAGGGACTTTCCTGGGTGAATTCGGTCATATGAATCCGGCTGAGTCCCTCCACCAGAATTCTCACCACGTCTCCGGGCATTTTGAGAATTTGGCGAATATGTACCAGCACGCCAATTTCAAACAGATCATCCGGTCCCGGCTCGTCCACGCTGACATCCTTCTGCATCAGAAGAATCATCTGCTGGTCGCCGTTCATGGCCTCATCCAGGGCACGGATGGACTTTTCCCGTCCTACATCAAAGGAATATACCATCTGCGGGAAAACCGAGATACCACGCAGCGCCATAACCGGCGTGGAAATTCCATAGATTTCTTTCATTTGAATCGCTCCTTCCCTAAAAGGAATGCATAGTTGCGCAAAGGGACCGACACAGACCCACCGGTCCGCGCCAGCCCCATGTGCAGTTTCTATTCCGGCTCAGCTGATCTTCTCCGGCGTGCCCACCTTGTGGACAGGCACTCTCGGATGATCGGCATCCCGAGTAATGTCCAGAGGACCGTGGTTCTTCACCGAATCCTCTGTGACTGTGACGGTCTGAATGGCGAGATCCGAGGGAATCTCATACATAATCTCCGTCATAACGCCCTCCATTACGGAGCGCAGCCCACGCGCACCAACCTTCCGGTCCAGCGCCTCCTGGGCAATGGCCTCCAACGCCTGGGGCTGAAACTCCAGCTGAACGCCATCAA
>CAVEIY010000202.1:1573-3247 GCA_963615825.1 Flexilinea sp. | reverse complement strand
ACTCTGCCGGAGCATCGGAGGAACCGGACTTGCCCCGTGCGCCGGTGTACTTCATGAAGCAAACGCCACCGTTGATCCGGGAATTGTTGCGCTTGTCGCAGACCTCAGCATAGGTGGGATCATAGGCGTTGGTCACATCGGCGGACAGGCACTCGGAATGGGCAAAGCAGTCCATCAGGCTGACATTCTGTCCGCGGCACAGGCGCTCCATAAAATACTCGAAAGCCTGAGACTCCATGCCGGTAATACCCATGGAGCCGATTTCCTCCTTGTCGGCCAGGCAGCAAACTGCGGTATACTCGGGGATTTCCTCCAGCCGAAGCATGGCATCCAGGGCCGCAAAGGAGCAGCTGCGGTCATCATGACCATAGGCAGCGATCATGCTCCGGTCAAAGCCCAGCTCCCGTGCCTTGGCCGCAGGGGTCAGGGTCAGCTCTGCGGAGAGGAAGTCCTCCTCGGTGATGCCATAGGTTTCGTGGAGATAATAGAGCACAGCCAGCTTTACGCTGTCGGCGCCGTCATCCTCCGGCATGGGCATGGAGCCAACCAGCAGGTTCAGGTTCTCTGCGGTAACGCCGGTAGCCAGAGGCTTCTTCATCTGATCCTCCGACAGGTGAATCAGCAGGTCGGTGACGATAAAGACCGGATCGTCGTCCTTCTCACCGATGCAGATCTCTACCACCGTGCCGTCCTTTTTGACCACAACACCATGAATGGCCATGGGAACGGTGGTCCACTGGTACTTCTTGATGCCGCCATAGTAGTGGGTCTTAAAGAACGCCAGCTCAGAGTCCTCATACAGGGGATTGGGCTTCAGGTCCAGACGGGGATTGTCGATATGGGCTGCGGTAATCCGGGTACCCTCTGCCAGGGATTTCTTGCCGATCACAGCCAGATTGATTGCCTTGTCGTGGTTGACGCAGTATACCTTGGTGCCGGGGGTCATTGCCATGCCCTCGGTGTAGGGCTGAAAGCCTGCGGCCTTTGCCTGACGCACCGTCTCGCGGACTGCCTCCCGCTCGGTTTTGGCTGCATCCAGGAACGCCATATACCGCTTGCAGTATGCCTCCATCTCGGTCTTGTCCTGATCGGAGATTCGGGTATGACCGTTCTTGGGCGCATAGGTCAGCTGCTCCCGCAATGCCTGATACTTGTTCTCACTCATAATTATCTTCCTTTCTGCTGCTCCAGGAGCCGGGTAAACAGTTCCCGGCAGCTCTGGGCAAATGCCTCCTGCGTACCCTCTCCATTCCGGAGGGTATAATCGCAGTGTGCTTCAAAATATTCGTTGGGCTGCTGGGCCGAAATTCGGAGCCGGGCATACTCCTCAGAAATCTGATCCCGTGCCATCAGCCGCTTTACCCGGATTTCCACCGGTGCTGTCACCGCAACGGTTACATCACAGCGGTCCGGCAAATCCCCTTCCAGGAGATTGATGGCATCAATGGCCGCAATGGGAAGCCCCTGCTGCCGCGCCAGCTCCAGCTGACGGTCCGTTTCCGCCAGAATATACTTCCCTGTAATGGCGTTGAGATCCGAAAGCGCCGTTTTGTCTGCAAACACAATGCTACCCAGGGCCTTTCGATCCAATTCACCATTCTGAACGACACCGGGAAAACGTTCGTCCAGCTCACGAAGGAGATTTTTGTCGGTTTTCAGCAGTCCGTGATACAC
>CAVEIY010000202.1:0-1563 GCA_963615825.1 Flexilinea sp. | reverse complement strand
GTGATACACCGCGTCCAGGTCCAGCACACAGCCGCCCTTTTCGCGAATCACGTTCAGTGCCGTGGTTTTTCCGCTGCCGGTGGGTCCGGTAATGCCAACTACCATCATGGTGCCTGATCTCCTTCCACAATGTGAAATCCCGCCGCCTTTTTCAGCCGGTTGGCCACCGCATAGGTGACCCCGCCGCCGCTGGGGCATCGGGCATAAATTGTCGGAATCTCCTTGCTGTCCAAATCCCGCAGGGCGCCAAACAGCCCATGGGCCAGGGTTTCCGGCGCCTTTTCGCTGCCGTAAGCCATGGCAACCCCGTCGGGGTACAGCCCCAGCTCCTCCTGGAAGCACAGCACCCGATCCTTGGGACCCAGATGCCGCAGGATATAATGGGCCGCCTCTTCCCCGGTGCCGGTGACAATAATCACATCGCCGGAGGGGGTATAGTGGGTGTATTTCATCCCCGGCGCGCGGACCACCGTATCTCCGGAGATTTCTCCCACCACGGCCTTGTCAATGTCCAACTCCCCCAGCAGCGCTTTGAGCTGCTCCGGGGTAATGCCGCCGGGACGCAGCAGCCGGGGACGCGCACCGGTTACATCTACAATGGTGGATTCCACCCCAACCCGGCAGGGTCCGCCATCCACAATGGCTTCAATTTTCCCCGCCATGTCATGATAGACATGCTGCACTGTGGTGGGGCTGGGCTTGCCGGAAATATTGGCAGAGGGCGCTGCAATGGGCACGCCGGCCCGACGAATGATGGCGCGGGTCATTTCATTGTCCGGGCAGCGAACCCCCACGGTGGAAAGTCCCGCCGTGGTTCTTCTGGGCACCAGGTCCTTGGCCGGTAAAATCAGCGTCAGGGGTCCGGGCCAAAACCGTTCCATCAGCATCCATGCCTGATCGGGCACATCATGGCAAAATTGCTCCACCTGATCCTGCCCTGCCACATGGAGAATCAGCGGGTTATCCTGGGGACGACCCTTTGCCTCAAATATTTTCAGCACCGCATCGGCATCCAGTCCGTTGGCGCCCAGTCCATAGACCGTCTCCGTGGGAATGCCCAGCAGTCCGCCGCTTCGGATGATCTCCGCCGCAGTATCCAGGGTTGCAGGATCCTTGGGGTCTAATATCTTCGTATTCACAGCGTATCGCTCTCCTGACTGTGCTGCAGCTTTTCTGCCTGATCGGCTGTAATCAGCGCATCAATGATCTCGTCCAGATTGCCGTCGAGAATCTCTCCCAGCTTATAGAGGGTCAGACCGATTCGGTGATCCGTTACCCGGGACTGGGGGAAGTTATAGGTGCGGATTTTCTCATTCCGCATGCCCATGCCCACCTGACTGCGCTTCTCCGCAGAGATTTCTGCCGCCTGGGCCTCCTGCTGCGCCTGATACAGCCGGGAATAGAGAATGCGCATGGCCTTTTCCCGGTTTTGCACCTGACTGCGCTCCTGCTGGCATTCCACCACCGTATTGGTGGGAAGATGGATCAGCCGCACTGCCGAAGAGGTCTTATTGATGTGCTGGCCGCCTGCGCCGGAGGAACGGAACACCTCCATTTTAATGT
>CAVEIY010000201.1:0-3259 GCA_963615825.1 Flexilinea sp. | reverse complement strand
AAACCATCACCATTCTAACATGGAGGTTTTTGTTTTTGCTATAAGCCTTTTTGCCGACCCCTAGTAGAACTAGGGGTTTCTTTGTCACTAAAGTGCCAAAAAAACACCCCTCTGGCACGTGTCCAGAGGGGTGCTTCGACAACACTGCGCAAATCGGCGCAAGGTTAAATCCCTTATTCTTCCGTTGGTTTCTCGTCCCGGGTCAGCTGACGGATCCAGGTAAAGCGGTTGCAGTAGATTGCATTGGGGATGCACTTAATCACCTGATCGGCCTTCAGGAACATAAAGGTCACCACCGGAGGCAGGCCCCAGACAAAGGCGCTGAGGTAGCTCATGGGGATGGTAAACAGCCACATAAAGCTGGTGTCCATAATCGCCGCATATTTGGTGTTGCCGCCGCCGCCGATGATGCCGGCCTCCACCGGATACTCATAGCAGCTGCCCAGGGAGGCAATGCCCAGCACCGTCAGGAACTGAGACGCCAGCTTTGCCGTTTCCGCCGAGACATTATAAAACGAGATAATCCAGTCTTTGCACAGCAGAATCAGCAGCGCAGAAATTGCACCCAACACCAGGAAAATGCACTGCAGGCTCCGGGCATAGGGCTTCACCAGTTGGATGTTGCCCTCTCCAATGGTTTTTCCGATGGTAACGGACGCCGCATTGGAGCCGGACATGCCCACCACCACAAACAGCTGAAATACCACCGTCGCAATGGAGTTGGCCGCAATGGTCTCGGCGCTGATATGCCCCAGAATCGAGGTCTGCGCCGCCTGGGCCACGCCCCACAGTCCACCGGTAATCACCACCGGCAGCGCCACCTTTACATAATCCCCCAAGAAGCCGAAATCCAGATTCAGCAGATGACGGGGCCGCATTTTGAGCTTTTTATCAATGAAAAACAGGTAAACCAGGATGATAATCAGCTCTACAACCCGGCTGGTGAGCGTTGCAATGGCTGCGCCCACAATGCCCAGCTCCGGCAGGCCAAAATGTCCGAAAATCAGGCAGTAGTTCAGGCACATGTTGATGATAATGGTGCTGATGGACATGACTGTGCCCACAAAGGCCGTCTCTACGCTTTGCAGGGAATACATCAGCGTGTTGGACACCGCATAGATGATATAGGTCCAGCACATAATTCTAAGGTACTTCAGTCCCTCTGCCACCACAGTCTGATCCGAGGTAAACAGTCCGAGAATCGACTTTGGAATCAGCAGCGTCAGCAGGAAGAAGATCAGGCCGATCAGGCTGCCGAATTTCAGCCCCACCGAGGTAATCCGCCGGATGGGGTCCACCTGGCCCTTGCCCCAGTATTGCGCACCCAGCACCGCAACGCCGGTGCCGATGCCCACCACAAAGGACTGGAGCATAAACTGGATCTGATTGACCAGCGTTGCCCCAGACAGTGCCAGCTCTGTATAGGTGCCCAGCATGATGTTGTCCACCATGTTGACCATCAGCGCCGCCAGCTGCTGCAATGAAATAACAATCAGCAGCGGAAAAAATGTTTTGTATAGGTTTTTGTTCTGAAACAGCCGCAACGTTTTTGCCTCCTTGTCGCACGTATAAAGGTTCGATGTTCGTATGTGCGGCACATTGTATGAAACGTATCCGTTTATTCCAGCACCGGCGAAATGCGCCTCAAAATCCGATGCCGTTATCGCTGTCCCAGCAACACCCCTTTTTCAAACGCACCTAAATTCAATCCGTCGGAGACACCTTATTCCCCCGCAGGTACGCTAGCAGTCAGAAAACGCGCCCCAAATCCAATCCGTCGGAGACACCTTATTCCCCCGCGGGTACGCCAGAAGTAGAGCCACAAAGGACATGCCGGTGGCATGTCCGACTGGCTCTGTCCCTTCCCAAAAATTCGAGCCAAAGCGAAGAATTTTTGGTGGCGTTCTCAGATCGACGCAGAAAGGCAGAAGAAAACCGGAAACCTAAAGGCTTCCGGTTTCAACATTCTATGGTACGCCAGAAGGGACTCGAACCCCCGACCTACTGATTCGTAGTCAGTCACTCTATCCAACTGAGCTACTGGCGCATATCTCTCACAGAATGCTAGGGTATTATAGCATCCTGATTTCAAAAATGCAAGTGTTTTTTCGCAATTTTAGAGAAATTTTTTTCTTCGTGCAAGAACCAGTCGCATAACCGCCGAAATCATGGTATACTACAGAAAAATAGATTGCACGTTTGCATGGAAAAGGTGCGCTGCAAGCTCTGCAACGCACCCGGCCATCAGGTCATCTTCCGCTCGACCATATCCACCGCCTGATTGACCTTTCGGGCAGCGGTATGGGCTGCCTGTCTGCCAAGATGCTGCATCTCCCGGTTCCGGGGCAACATCATTCCCACGGCCGTACCCGCAGCTGCGCCCAGGCCCATGGCCATGAAAAATGTCTTTGCTTCCATGCTCACTCACTCCCCTCATCTCCATTCTGCCCGCTTGGTGCAGAACTATCCCGAAAGGAGCCATTGAATGTTATGGGAATTCTTTTAAAAAATGCTTTTGTCATCGACCCGATCTCCGTCACCGCCGCCCCCATGGATCTTTTGATCGAGCACGGCGTCATCTCT
The DNA here is from genome assembly GCA_963615825.1 of Flexilinea sp. Lineage (GTDB taxonomy): Bacteria > Bacillota > Clostridia > Oscillospirales > Oscillospiraceae > HGM13006. The sequence goes on along the minus strand of CAVEIY010000201.1, from coordinate 676 downwards.
GCGCTGGCTGCCAGAATCACCGCAAAGGGACACGAAACCATCGACTGCACCGGACGCTACCTTGCCCCGGGTCTGGTGGATATGCACGTCCATTTTCGGGATCCCGGCCTTACCTATAAAGAGGACATTGTGACCGGAAGCGCTGCCGCAGCGGCAGGCGGCTTTACCACCGTCGCCTGCATGCCCAACACCAAGCCCGTGCTGGATACCCCGGAGCAGATGGCTTATGTACTGGAGAAAGGCCGCACCCAGGGCTTCTGCCATGTGCTGCCCATTGGCGCCGTTACTGTAGGGCAGCAGGGCGAAACGCTGACGGACTTTTCCGCCCTTGCCCAGGCTGGCGCGGTGGCTTTTTCCGACGACGGCGTTCCCGTCACTTCGGCAGTTCGGATGCGGGATGCCTTAAAAGCCGCCAAGTCTCTCCATAAAATCGTCATTTCCCACTGCGAGGACGGCGAGATGGTGAAAAACTATGCCGTCAACGAGGGAGAGGTATCCCGTCAGCTGGGGCTTCCCGGCCGCCCCGCCATTGCAGAGGATCTGATGGTGGCGCGGGACCTGATGCTGGCCAAGGAAACCGGCGCACACGTCCATATCGCCCATGTCTCCACCAAGGGGTCCGCGCAGCTGATCCGCCAGGCCAAGCAGGACGGCGTAACGGTCACTGCGGAAACCT
>CAVEIY010000200.1:0-3282 GCA_963615825.1 Flexilinea sp. | reverse complement strand
TGGTTTCTGCCGGATGCGCCATCGGCATCGGCAACGTCTGGCGGTTCCCCTATGTAGCCGGTCAAAACGGCGGCGGCCTGTTTGTGCTGCTGTATCTGATCTTTCTGGTCATTATGGGCCTCCCGGTGCTGACCATGGAGCTGGCCGTGGGTCGCGCCAGCCGTAAGAGTGCGGTGCTCGGCTATAAGGCCCTGGAAAAGCCCGGTACCAAATGGCATATCCACGGTTGGTTCGCCATTTTCGGCTGCTATATGCTGATGATGTACTACACCACCGTTTCCGGCTGGATGCTGGACTACTTTGTAAAGTTCGCCACCGGCACCTTCTACCAGGGCATGGAGGCTTCCGCCGCAGAAAGCGTCTTTGGCACCATGCTGGCAAATCCCGTGGAAATGGGCATTTTCATGGTGATTACCGTGGTGCTGGGCTTCCTGGTCTGCTCCAAGGGCCTGCAGAACGGTCTGGAGAAGATCAGCAAGTACATGATGAGCGCCCTTCTGGTTCTGATTGTGGTGCTGGCTGTCCACTCTCTGACCCTGTCCGGCGCCGCCGAGGGCCTGAAATTCTATCTGGTGCCCAATCTGGAAACCGTTCGGGAGGTTGGCATTGGCAGCGTGATTTCCGCCGCCATGAACCAGTCCTTCTTCACCCTGAGCCTGGGCGTTGCCGCCATGGAGATTTTCGGCAGCTATATGAGCAAGGATCATGCGCTGGCCGGTGAGGGCGCCAGAATCTGCGGCCTGGACACGTTCGTGGCACTGCTCAGCGGTCTGATTATCTTCCCCGCCTGCTTCAGCTACGGGGTGGAGGCCGGCGCAGGTCCCAGCCTGATTTTCGTCACGCTGCCCGATGTATTCGTCAACATGGCAGGCGGCAGACTGTGGGGCGCGCTGTTCTTCCTGTTTATGACCTTTGCCAGCTTCTCCACGGTCATTGCCGTGTTCGAGAACATCATGTCCTTCTGCATGGATATGTTCGGCTGGAGCCGGAAAAAGGCCGCTCTGGTCAACTGCATCATCATTCTGATCGCCTCACTCCCCTGTGTTCTGGGCTACAACGTCTGGAGCAGCCTCCACATCATCGGGGCACGGGATGTGCTGGACAGCGAGGACTTCCTGGTGAGCAACCTGCTGCTGCCCATCGGTTCCCTGATCTACCTGCTGTTCTGCGTCACCAAATGGGGCTGGGGTGCAGACAACTACTTTGAAGAAGCAAACACCGGTACCGGTATCAAGATGAAGAAATGGCTGAAGCCCTATTTCCAGTTCATTCTGCCCATCCTGATTTTGATTATTTTGGTGCAGGGATTGATTTAAATAAGCGCATGATAACCGCTGTCCATATGGGCAGCGGTTATTTTATATGGACTCTTCTTTCTTCCGAAATGCGTCCGAAAATGTTCACACTTGTGTAAACGCTTCGCCGTAGGAGCGGTTTGTCTGATGAAGCTCTCCATGGAGGATCGCGACACGGTTGTGACCTCAATAAACACCTATCTGTCCGAGATGAACAGCACGCAGAAGGACTTCTTCTCCTTCCAGTGGCAGCAGGCACTGAAAACAGCAAACGACCTGCTGGATGGAACCGAGGACGCTGCGATTCTGGAGGATGCCGGTGACCGGGATTTTGACCTTAGCACAGTTGACCCCACACAATTAACTGATTTGAACGAAGCGGTCACCGATTTGCTGCAAAGCGCAGGCGTTACCGACGAGTGGAAAAATCAAACCGACGTGGACTTTTTCTCCTACAATACGCCTTAACGCAATATCGGAACCAAGAAAAAAAATCCGCACGGCCATTTGACTGTGCGGATCATTTTCTGATTTCAGCTTCTCAAGGCAATAGCACACAAATCGCCAAGAGAGTCTGGCGAGAGAATTTCCGTCAGAAAAAGGTGGAAAGCCGCAGGAATACTTTGTGTATTTCAAGGTTTTCCTAACGCATTTCTGGCGGAAAGAATCCGTCAGAATCCGAAGGCGTATTTGCGCGCTATTGCCTAAAATTAGGGCAGTGCCGGGAATACGGTCATCAGCAGTACCGCCAGGATGTTGCCGATAAAGGTAAACAGCATGGTGGTCATTGCGATGGGAGGATAGCCCTCTTTGTACTTGATGCCGGTGATGCTCATCATAGCCACGATGGCGCCTGCAAAGGGCAGGGAGTCGAGCACGGTGGTGGACATAACCAGGGCACGGAAGGCATTGGTGGCATTGACGCCCAGCACAGGAATGAAGGTGCTGGCAGCGGCCATGGCGGCGATAATCATGCCGGAAGCGGAGGCCGCAGCGCCCAGCAGCATGATTGCCATAATGGACAGGGCAATCAGAGAGGGACCGGGCATATTCACAAAGAAGTTGCTGATGGTTTCAAAGGAAGGCGCTGCCTCAATGGCATAGCCCAGGGTGAAGTTCAGCAGGATAATGGCAGGAACACCGGCAATGGTAACGCCGTCGTTCATGCTGTCCACGATGGTCATCACGCGGCTGACGCCGTCCTTCTTGGGGATGTACACGCCGTAGCAGATGATACCGGCGATGCAGCCCACTGCCATGGACATCCAAGCCGCCTGGCTCAGCCACAGGCTGTAGCTCACGGGGATCAGAACCAGAGGAATGATGGTCAGGATTACGGGAGGCAGGTGGCTCTCGTCTACCACAGCAGGCTCCAGCGGGCCATACTCGAACTTTGCGCCCTTCTCTACATCCTTGGCCATGCGCTTGTTGATGTAGAAGGTGGAAGCAGCCAGGACGAACAGCACATAGATGAAGCCCACGATGGTGCTGGACCAGGAGGTTACGCCGAAGTCCTTCAGGATGTTCTGGCACAGGATGTTGGGCGCAGCCAGAGAGCCGGGCACCACATTGCCCATGGAGGAACCCAGCACCAGCATGACGGGCATGTACTTACGGGGAATATCCGCCTCATACATAACGCCGGTGGCAATGCCGATCATGGTGAACAGGGATGCAAAGGGATCAACGCCCACATAGTTGAACACCATGTTCATGAATACCACGCAGATAAAGCCGAATACCCGCTTGGTCTGGGGCTTTGCATCCTTGCCCAGCAGGTTCAGCAAGAACCGGGACAGGGAATGCGCAGCGCCGGAGTCGATGAACATTTTACCGAAAATTGCGCCGAACAGATACAGGGGAAGCAGCGTTGCCGCCTGTTCGCCCACCTTCGGCATGATGGTTTCATTAAAGGTCTGGATCAGGGGCATGTTGTTGGTGACCAGTACCACCAAACATGCAACCATGACCACATACGCCAGATGAA
>CAVEIY010000199.1:0-3292 GCA_963615825.1 Flexilinea sp. | reverse complement strand
TTTTGGTTTCACTGCTCTGTTTTGACGCTTCCTTTGCCTTGCCGTGGTACCGGGAAGATGGGGCAATGCGGGTCAGGCAAAGCCTCTGGTTTCCGGGAGCGAAAAATCAAAGGCCATGCGCCCGGGATGCGGAACGGCGCCGTCGTTATTTACAGTCAGGGGCGGAGGGGGCAAGCAGTCCTGCCGCGCGGAGTGCCGCAGGGGAGGGTATAGGCTCCAAAACGGCGAGGATCTGCGGGGCAACCGCTCTGCTCCATGCGTCCGCTCGGGAAAGCTCCTCCTGGGGGATGCGTCCGGAGTAGGTAGACGCAAAAATCTGGTAGGGAATATCATCCTCGCTGATACCTGAGAACTGCCCCTGCGCTTTTTTCAGGACCAGTGTCTTCTCAACCATGTAGGGGATGTAACGGCAGTACAGCAGCGCCATATCCCGGGAGATGGTGAAATTGTAAGTCGTCTGCAGCTGCTCCAGCAGAAAAGAGGGAAGCTGCTCCAGATAGTTAAAGAAGATGTCCTCTTCCAGGGTGTCCAGGTAGAACAGACGGAAGGGACCGCGGCTCAGATAAAGATTAACGGCTCTGGTTTCGGTGGCATCGTAGAAGAGAAGATCCTGTTTTTGTTCCGCGGAGACAACATCGGATTGCCTGATCACATAGCGGATCAGTGTTTCCAGGACAAGATAGCCAAGCTGACGTTTGCTTCCAAAATAGTGATTGACAAGGCCCAGGCTGACCCCTGCCTGCTCGGCAATTTGGCGAATATTGGTTTTGCTGTATCCTTGGGCCTGGAACAGGTCCATTGCGGTGAGAAAAATGTGTTCTGCGGTGGGTGAAAGTTCATTGACGCAGGGCATAAGTGTATTTCCTCCAAAAACAAATGTATTTTGCGAATGAAAATTTATGCAGAATAGAGAGATTGACATAGGCGAAGAATCTGCTATAATTTGAACATGTTCAATGAACACGTTCAACAGGATGATACCTATATCTTACACGACTTGCTGAACGGTGTCAATCGAAAACTGCTGGAGGAATGGCTATGCTGAAATACATCGGGAAAAGACTGCTGCTGATGATTCCTGTTATATTGGGGATTTCGCTGTTGGTATTTGCGCTGCTGGATCTTTCTCCCGGCGACGCTGCGGAGATCATCCTTGGAACCAAGGCAACACCGGAGGCTCTGGCGGCCCTGCGGGCAGAGATGGGACTGGACCAGCCTTTTTGGGTTCGGTACTTTACCTACATCGGCAATGCCATTCAGGGAAATTTCGGCACCTCCTGGCGGACAAAGCTGTCGGTGGTGGATGAGCTGATGGCACGGCTGCCTCAGACTATGACTTTGGCGCTGGGGTCTATGATCCTGACCATTCTGGTGGGACTGCCTATTGGTGTGATCTCTGCGGTGAAGCAGTATTCAGCCCTGGACAACATCACGCAGGTCGGCGCACTTGTGCTTTCCTCCGTTCCCGGTTTCTGGCTGGGCACAATGATGATCCTGTTCTTCTCCCTGAAGCTGCATTGGTTCCCGGCTACCGGTGCGGGTTCCATCCGCGGTTACATTCTTCCGTGGATCACCATGGCGGCGACCTCTGTAGCGTCTCTGGTCCGAATGACCAGATCCAGTATGCTGGACGTCATCGGTGCGGATTATATCAAAATGGCTCGAGCAAAGGGCTGTACCGAGAAGCAGGTCATCCTGCGCCACTCTCTGCGGAATGCTCTGCTGCCTATTATCACGGTAATCGGCATGGATTTTGCCGGACTTATCGGCGGTACGGTCATCACAGAGAACGTGTTTACCATTCCCGGGCTTGGCTCTCTGGCTGTCACATCCCTGCGGCAGCTGGATGTGCCCATGGTTATGGGAGAGGTCCTGTTTATTGCTATTGCGGTGGGGCTGACCAATTTGGTGGTGGATGTACTCTATGTCTACATTGATCCCAGACTGAAATCCCAGTATGTAGCCAAACGTCGGAAGAAGGAGGAGTAAACAATGGCCAAAGTGATCGTATCTCCCACGACCGGTGAGGTGTACCGGAAGCGGAGCCAGTTTGCGGGTATCTGCAAGCGGTTTGCAAAAAACAAAATGGCGATGGTCGGTCTTGTTATTTTTGTGTTCCTGATCCTCATGGTCCTGACCTGTGATTTGTTTTTTGATTATCAGGCGGATGCCATTGCGCAGGATATTTCTCAGCGGCTCCAGGGGCCTTCCGCTGCCCATCTTTTCGGTACGGATCAGTATGGGCGGGACGTACTGGCCAGGATCGTCTACGGCGCACGGATATCTTTGGTAGCGTCACTGTGTATTATTACAGTCGCAACAGTGCTGGGCGCTCTGTTCGGCTCCGTTGCAGCCTACTACGGCGGCTGGATCGACAATATAATTATGCGCATTATGGATGTATTTTATGCATTGCCTTTTAACCTGATGGCGATATGTATCGTAGCCTCCATCGGTGGGGGAATTGTGAATCTCGGTATCGCCTGCGTGGTCGGTGTCGTTCCCGGATTTACACGGATATTCCGCTCTGCCATTCTGCCCATCCGAGATCAGGAGTATGTGGAGGCAGCCCGCGCCTGCGGTACCGGCACAGGGAGGATACTGATGAAGCACATCATTCCCAATGCCATGGGGCCTATTATTGTCCAGGCAACATTGAATCTGGCAATCACGATCCTGGCCATTGCGGGTCTGAGCTATATCGGTCTGGGTATCGAGTCCCCAACACCGGAATGGGGCGCAATGCTGTCCGAGGGCAGAGAATTCATGCGCAATTATCCCTATCTGGTGATTTTTCCTGGCCTTGCCATTCTGGTCAGTGCTCTGTCGCTGAATCTGATGGGTGACGGGCTGCGGGATGCACTGGATCCCAAACTGAAGAAATAAGGGGGGAGAGGTATGGAAAAGGAAAGACTGCTGGAGATTGACCACCTGAGCGTGGAGTACCGAACCGAGGACAGCGTGGTAAAGGCTGTCAACGATGTGACACTGCGGCTGAACAAAAAAGAAACCTTGGGATTGGTAGGAGAGACCGGTGCGGGCAAGACGACTTTGGCCTTGAGCATCCTGCGGCTTTTGCCAAAGCATGTGGGCAAAATGACCGGCGGCAAGGTAACCTTTGAGGGCCGGGATCTGACCGCTCTTACGGAGGCGGAGATGCGGGCCTACCGGGGAAAGACCATATCCATGATCTTCCAGGACCCGATGACCAGCCTGAACCCGGTTATTCCCGTAGGCAAGCAGGTTGCGGAAATCCTGGAACTGCACAATGAAGCCGGGCTGACCAAGGAAC
>CAVEIY010000198.1:0-3292 GCA_963615825.1 Flexilinea sp. | reverse complement strand
CAGCATGCCGCCGGAAGCAAGGGTATAGGTGCCTGCGGTCTTGCCGATGGCCTGAATGGTAACGCCAGCCGGTGCGTCGATCTGGTCGGTATCCACTTCGCCCACCAGGGTAACGGAGGACTGGTTGGTGGCGGTCCAGGAGCTTTCGCCGTCAAAGTGGACAATGGCGCCCTGAATGGCACCCACCAGAGAAGCATCCTCAAAGTAGACGTTCATCCCACGATCAGGATCCTCGTGGAGAATGGCACCCTCTAGCTCGGAATCCTTGATGTGGACATGGATACCGTAAACCCGCTTGCCGCTGGTCTTAGTGGCGTTGGGATCGGTGTTGACAATGGAGTGAACCAGCACGCCGTTGTCAGCGGTGATGTCGCTGCTTTCAATGTTCACAATGGCATTCTGGCTGCGGATGGAAACGGCGTCCTTCACGGAGTTCACCGCGCTGTTCCGAATGGTCAGCGTGCCGACCTCAGAGGGCATGCCCATGACGCAGTGGATATGGGCAAAATAGCTGCCGCAGACGGCGGTGCAGTCGTCAAAGGTCATGTCGCACTCACCGGCCATAATACCGGCCTGATCGGCAACGTCAAAGTCACAGCTGTTGAAGAAGTCGTGGCAGCAGCCGTCGGCATAGGCACCGTAGCCGGAGAGAATGGTCTGCACCTTGCAGTTGTTTGCCTCCAGCTTTACATAGCCCTCAGAGCCGTCGGTGGACAGAGCTGCCCAGCCGTCGCCAATGATGGTGGAGTCATACAGATAAGTCTCGGAATTGGACTGGGTGCAATGGGTACGGCAGTTGCCCTGAATCTCCAGCGCTGCGGGGGGATGACCGGCATCCTCCAGGTTGGCGGCAGCAGCGCCAAAGGGGGCGCCATGGCCATGGAGATAGCTGTTGTAGATATACATCTTGGAATACTGCTCGGTAGCGGTGCAGCAGCGTGCCTTACCAACGGTGAGAACCTTGCAGTTTTTGATGGTCATCTCAGAATGATCCCCTGCAAACAGGCCGGAACCCTTGCCGCCCAGACCGTTGGAGTTGGAGTGCAGGAAGATGGTGGAGTCCTCTACGGTGTATTTTTCGCCTTCGCCGGAAACGGTAATACCGCCGGCGTCGGGATCATCGGACTCAATGTATACGGCCTTTGCCTCGGTATCGCCAATGGTACCGGCGATGGTGGGAGCATGCTCGAACTGACCCATGATAAGCTTGCCGTTTTCCTTCAGTGCAACGGGCGTTTTTGGGGTGTTGGGGCCGCCGGGAGGGCCTCCTTCTCCGGGACCGCCGCCAGGGCCGCCAGGACCACCAGGACCACCAGGGCCGCCAGGACCACCAGGACCACCGGGGCCGCCAGGGCCGCCGGGACCACCAGGACCGCCGGGACCACCGGGGCCGCCAGGACCACCAGGGCCGCCGCCCATCATCGCCATCATTTCCTCCAGCGTGGGCATTTTAAACTCCTCCCGTACAGGAGGCTCATATGTAATTCCCTGAATCTTGGACATGAAAATCATCCTTCTTTCGTCAGTTGATGGTTCCGGAACAAAACTGTTCCGGGAACGAAATTATTATACAATAGCGGAAAGGGGAGTACAAGATGATTTTTGGAATTCGTACTGTTTCGGGATGGTCAGTTTCTGCTGTGAAGCAACCAATTTGTTTGCCTCAGTCCCGATTTGGCTCCCCCTCGGACAGAAAGATAAACGGAACGCCGCAGTGACTACAGGAATCATGGCTGGAGGACTGCATCATGTGGCATTTTGGACAGGTGAGCATATCCTCCGGGCGGAATGGAAATTCAATGGAGGGAATTTCAGGGATGTCCATGGATTCCTGCGCTGGGGTATATGGAGGATCCGCAGAGATCGGCGCGGAACCGGCCAGAGAGTCGAGCCGGGATAAAATCTCCTGCTGCTGCCGGCAGGACAGCTCCAACAGGGTGGTAATTTCATTTAATTTGGAAAGAATGGATTCAGTGTCCATTGTGTTGCCTCCTTGATTGGGATACCTCGACTATAACAATTTCAGAAATGACTGTCAAGACGGGAAAAGGATCCCTTGACGAACCGGGGCGGCTATTATACAATGAAAACCGAGAAACGCTGCAAAGGGGAAATGAATGTGTATTATCTTGGCGTTGATTTGGGCGGCACCAATATTGCCTGCGGTGTGGTGAATCGACAGGGCGAGATTCTGGGCCGTGCTTCGGTGAAAACGGGGCTGCCTGCCACCGGAGAAGAGATTGCCGCGCGAATTGCAGATTGCTGTCAAAAGGCGGCGGTCCAGGCGGGCTGCACCATAGAGCAGATGGAATCTGTTGGAATCGGTACGCCCGGTATCGCCAATTCTGCGTCCGGTCAGGTGGAATATAGCTGTAATCTGGGGTTCCAGAATACGCCCCTTGCCGATCTGGTGTCAGAGCGACTGGGAAAGCCCGTGTATTTGGAGAACGACGCCAATGCCGCGGCACTGGGAGAGTTTGCAGCGGGATCGGGACGGGGCAGCCACTCCCTAGTAGCCATTACCCTGGGCACCGGAGTTGGCGGCGGCGTAGTGATGAATGGAAAAATGCTCACGGGCTTTAACTTTGCCGGGGCGGAGATCGGCCATTTTGTGATGGTACACGATGGCGAACCCTGCTCCTGCGGCAGAAAGGGCTGCTTTGAGGCATACTGTTCGGCAACAGCCTTGATCCGTCAGACCCGCCGTGCTATGGAGCAGCACCCCGAGAGCAAAATGTGGACCGTTGCCCCGACGCTGGAACAGGTGGAAGGGAAAACAGCATTCGATGCCATGGAGCTGGGGGATTCTGTTGCAAAGCAGGTGGTGGAGCAATACTGCTCGTATCTGGCCTGCGGCCTGACGTCTATTGTGAATATCTTTCAGCCGGAGGTGCTTTGCGTTGGCGGCGGCATCTGCAATCAGGGGGAGACGCTGCTGCGGCCGGTGCGGGAGATTTTTGACCGGGAGGATTATGCCCGGGACTGTAAGCATCGTACCCGGATTGTACGGGCGGAGCTGGGAAATGACGCCGGAATCATTGGCGCTGCCCTGCTGCCGCTATATCGCTGAAAACAAAAAGAGGACCCTATGTCGATTTTGGCTCGACATAGGGTCTTTTACGTTTAGTCCAGATCGGCGCGGTCCATAAGTGTAACCGTAACCTCATAATTCTGGCCGCTGCGGAAGATGGTCAGGGAAACCTGATCGCCCGCAGAATACTCGTTTTTGATACGGTTGAATTCATCTACGGTGGAAACGGCCTGACCGTCAATGGCGGTAATGATATCGCCT
>CAVEIY010000197.1:0-3330 GCA_963615825.1 Flexilinea sp. | reverse complement strand
GCTCTCTGCTTTGCAGGAGGCCGGACAGGACCCCTTCCAGATTACGAAATTTGAAAAGAAGAACAACACCCAGGAAATTCGGGACAACTTTGAGGCAATGGAAGAGCAGCCGGTGAAAATCGCCGGTCGGCTGATGTCCAAGCGTGTCATGGGCAAGGTGACCTTCTGTGATCTCCAGGATCGGGAAGGCAGAGTACAGCTCTACGTTCGCCGGGATGAAGTGGGCGAGGAGCCGTATAAGGTATTCAAGAAATACGATATCGGTGATATTGTAGGCGTAGACGGCGTGGTATTCCGCACCCAGCGGGGAGAAATCTCTGTCCGGGCCAAGGAGGTTACGCTGCTGTCCAAGTCCCTGCTGCCTCTGCCGGAGAAGTTCCATGGACTGACCAATCAGGAGCTGCGCTATCGTCAGCGTTATGTAGACCTGATTATGAATCCCGAGGTCCGCAAGACCTTTGAGCTGCGGTCCAAGTTTATCCAGTACCTCAGACGGTTCCTGGACAATCGCGGCTATATTGAGGTGGAGACGCCGGTGCTCAACACCATTTCCGGTGGCGCCAGCGCCCGGCCCTTTATTACCCACCATAACACCCTGGACATTGATATGTACCTGCGTATTGCCACGGAGCTGAATCTGAAGCGGCTGATTGTCGGCGGTATGGAAAAGGTCTATGAGGTTGGCCGTATCTTCCGGAATGAGGGCATGGATCCCAAGCACAACCCGGAGTTCACTACGGTAGAGCTTTATGAGGCCTATGCAGACTTTAACGACATGATGGATCTGTTTGAGGATCTGCTGTCCGGGGCTGCACAGGAGTTGCTGGGTACCACAGAGGTCACCTGGATGGGCGAGGAAATCAGCCTGAAAAAGGGCTGGCCCCGCATGACCATGGCAGAGGCGGTGCAGAAGTATGTAGGCATCGACTTTATGGCAATCGAGGGTGACGACGAGGCTGCTGTGGCTGCTGCAAAGGAGCACGGCGTAGAGATCCCTGAGGGCAAGGAAAAAACCTGGGGCAATGCGCTGTATGAGTGCTTTGACCAGAAGGTGGAGGAGAAGCTGATTCAGCCGACCTTTATTACCATGCATCCTGTAGACGTGTCTCCCCTGGCCAAGCGCAGCCCCAAGGATCCCAAGCTCACCGAGCGCTTCGAGCTGTTTATCTGCCACAGTGAGATGGGCAATGCCTTCTCCGAGCTGAACGATCCCATTGACCAGCGCCAGCGCTTCCTGAAGCAGGTTGAACTGCGGGAGGGCGGCGACGAGGAAGCCGGTATGATGGACGAGGACTTCATTACGGCCCTGTCCTATGGCATGCCGCCTACAGGTGGTCTGGGCATTGGCATTGACCGCTGCGTCATGCTGCTCACCGGTGCCAGCACCATCCGCGATGTGATTTTGTTCCCCACCATGAAGCCTCTGGATACGGAGAAAAAGGCGCAGGCTGAGACTGCTCCTGCCGCCGTAGCGGAGGAAAAAATCGACTTCTCCAAGGTACAGATTGAGCCTCTGTTCGCGGATTTTGTGGATTTTGACACCTTCTCCAAGTCTGATTTCCGTGCCGTAAAGGTCAAGGACTGCGTGGCTGTGAAGAAGTCCAAGAAGCTGCTCCAGTTTACGCTGGACGATGGTACCGGTACGGACCGTACCATTCTCAGCGGCATTCATGCTTACTATGAGCCGGAAGAGCTGATTGGAAAGACCTGCATTGCCATTACCAATCTGCCGCCCAGACCTATGATGGGCATCGACTCCTGCGGCATGCTGATTTCGGCAGTACATCAGGAGAATGGCGAGGAGAAGCTGCATCTTCTGATGGTGGATCCTCATATCCCTGCCGGTGCAAAGCTGTACTAATTCATTCGGAACGAAAACCGACAAATGGGCAGTCCCAATCGGGATTGCCTATTTTTAAACCATATTGTGGGAAAGAGCAAAGGAGCGTTCAAAGCGTGATCGGAGTTGGAACCATCATCAATTCTGCCGCGATTGTCGGCGGCGGCATCATCGGACTGCTGGGCGGGCGGTTTATGAAGGAGCGATATCAGGAAACCGTTCAGCGTACCTGCGGTGTCTGTGTGCTGTTCATTGGAATTGCGGGCGCGATGGAGAAAATGCTGCAAATCAGCGGCGGTGGTTTGGTTTCTGGCTACAGCATTTTCATCACCGTCTGCCTGGTGTTGGGGGCGTTGGTGGGAGAAATCTGCAACATTGAGCGGCAGTTTGAACGCTTTGGCGAATGGTTGAAACGAAAGACCCACAGCGGCGGCGACAACAGCTTTGTGGACGGCTTTGTTACGGCGTCTCTTACGGTTTCCATCGGCGCCATGGCGATTGTTGGGGCGCTGGAGGACGGAATCGCAGGGGACTGGTCCATTTTGGCCGCAAAGGCAGTGCTGGACTTTATTATTATTCTGGTGATGACCTGTTCCATGGGGAAGGGGTGCATCTTTTCGGCCATTCCGGTATTTGTTTTTGAGGGACTCATTACTGTGTTTGCAGTGTTTATCCGGCCCTTTATGACAGAGCTGGCGCTCAGCTACATTTCTCTGGTTGGCTCCATTTTAATTTTCTGCGTGGGCATGAATTTGGTGTGGGATAAGAAAATCCGGGTGGCCAATCTGCTGCCTGCAATTTTGTTTGCTGCAATTGCAGCGTTTTTACCGGCTGCATAAGAGAGGAGCGGAACTTCAATGAAGGATGGAAAGACGGAGCTATCCCTGACACTGGGAGATATCACCCAAAACCAGCAGGTGGAGGCCATTGTCAATGCGGCGAACGAATCCCTGCTGGGGGGCGGCGGCGTGGACGGTGCAATCCATCGGGCGGCAGGACCGGAGCTGCTGGAGGAATGCAGAACCTTAGGCGGCTGTAAAACCGGTCAGGCGAAGATCACCGGGGCCTACCGTTTGCCATGCCGGTATGTGATCCACACGGTGGGGCCAGTGTGGTATGGCGGCAAGCGGGGAGAGGCGGAGCTGCTGGCTTCCTGCTACCGAAATAGTCTGGAACTGGCCCGGCAGAACGGTATCCGCAGCATTGCGTTTCCGTCAGTGTCTACCGGTGTTTACGGCTATCCTGTGGAGCTGGCAGCCCAGACGGCCATGGCGGCGGTGAAGGCATATCTGCGAGCGTATCCGGACGCTTTTGACCAGGTGAAATGGGTGCTCCATGACCCCAAAACCATGGCGGCGTATGCAGCTGCACTGGGAAACAACGGGTAAATACAGACAAAATGGCGGGATCCGCTCTGTGGATGCCGCCATTTTCCGATCATATGCATAAAAAATCCGCAAACCCTTGACAAATCAGGCGGTTTGCGGTAA
>CAVEIY010000196.1:0-3336 GCA_963615825.1 Flexilinea sp. | reverse complement strand
CGAGATGGACGGGGTGCAGTACGCCGACGATCTGGGGGAGAGCATGCCCTTCGACCAGTTCTATAAGGCCATGGCCAACGGCGCGGATACCAAGACCTCTCAGGTGAATGTGGACGAATTTGTCGCCTATTTCACGGGATTTTTGGAGCAGGGCCTGGATATCCTCCATGTGTGCCTGTCCACGGGTATTTCCGGGGTCTATAACTCCGCCAATGCCGCCAAAGAGCTGCTGGAGGCCCAATATCCGGATCGGAAGATTCTGGTGCTGGATTCCCTGGGGGCGTCCTCGGGCTACGGACTGTTTATGGACAAGCTGGCGGACCTCCGGGATGCGGGACTGAGCATCGACGAGCTGTATGCCTGGGCGGAGGCGCACCGGCTCCAGCTGCACCACTGGTTCTTCTCCACGGACCTGACGTTTTACGTCAAGGGCGGCAGAATCTCCAAGGCCAGCGGCTGGTTTGGCACCAAGCTGAAAATCTGCCCGCTTCTGAATATGGACGACCAGGGCCGTCTGATTCCCCGGTACAAAATCCGGGGCAAGAAGAAGGTCATCGAGGCCATTGTGGATAAAATGCAGGAGCACGCTCAGGACGGGCTGCACTATAACGGCAAGTGCTATATCTCCAACTCCGGCTGCTATGAGGACGCCCGTGCGGTGGCCGATTTGATCGAGCAGCGGTTCCCGGAGCTAAACGGCAAGGTGGAAATCTACAGCGTCGGCACCACCATCGGCAGCCATACCGGTCCCGGCACCGTGGCGCTGTTCTTCTGGGGCGACGAGCGGACGGCATAATGATTCCGATTCTCTACCAGAATGAGGACCTGGTGGTCTGCCAAAAGCCCCGGAATGTCCTGTCCCAGGCGGGAAAGGAAGGGGAAGCGTCCATGGTGACGCTTTTGAACGAGCAGATCGGGGGCGAAATCTACCCGGTGCATCGGCTGGACCGTCAGGTGGGCGGCGTCATGGTCTATGCCAGAACCCAAAGGGCCGCGGCGGAGCTGAGCCGCGCCATCCAGCAGGGCACCATGAAAAAGGAATATCTGGCGGTGGTTCACGGCGCTCCGGCGGAGGATGCCGGAGAAATGCAGGATCTGCTGCTCCACGACGCCCGGAAGAATAAATCCTATGTGGTTTCCCGGATGCGCGGCGGCGTGAAAAAGGCGCGGCTTTCCTACCGGGTCTTAGCGCGGGAGGGGGACCGGACCCTGGTGCAGGTGCGGCTGTTTACCGGCAGAACCCATCAGATTCGGGTGCAGTTTGCATCCCGGAAGCTGCCCCTGGTGGGGGACGGACGGTATGGCGGCGGCAGCGGGGAACTGGCCCTGTGGTCCGTGCGGCTGACATTTCCGTATCGGGGAAAGACCCTGTGCTTCTCCCGGCTGCCCGATCAGCTGGGCGGCTTTACGGAATTCCCGGCGCTGCAGGCCATGGAATAAAAGGAATGGCTGTCATAAAACTGAATTTTCAAAAAACAAAGAAGTCGTGAAATCCGGTTTTTCATCGGATTTCACGACTTTATTCTGTACCAGCAGATTCTATGCTGCGGTCAATATGTACGCTTACAGAGGAAATCTCTCTGGGGCAGGCGATAAAGTAGACGGTGCCGCGAAAGGATGCGGTAGATGCAGACAGCTCCTGAGTCTGGACGTTTACCCAGGCGCGGCTTCCGCGAACGTAACAGGAACGCAGCACAGCATCAAAATCGGCTGCCCCACCGTAGCGTTCGCATACGTTTACAGCCAGCACATTGTGGTCGTCCGAAAACAGATTGCGGGATAACACATCCTGAAACAGCTGATCCCAATCGAGCTGATCCGCGGCAACCGGCGCTCCATCCACATAGACCCATTCGCAATTCAATTTCAGTTGTTCCAGCAGCGAAAGCAAATCATTTTCATCAGACAGGATCACATAGGGCTTGCCATTAAACTGTTCTAAGGAAATATCCAAATCAGCGCCTATGCCAAGAAAACCCAAATCATACGAAATAAAAGGATCACTGACGCTTTGCTTTTGCGCCCCAATCGGGAATATCCACACAAGGATTAGGCTGATCACCAACACTGCGGCGCTGGCAGCGATCAGGATCGTGTTCCGAGTGCCATGCTGCCGAACCATAGGCAGACCCCCTTTATTTTTTTGCGGAAACGGCGTCCTCTACATAGGAAATCACCGGATACATATCATTATATTGCTTTTGCAGGAACGCGCCGGAGCGCTTTCGATACAGCCGCTGGGCCAGCTTGTCCGCAATGGGCAGCACAATCCGCTCGTGGCGGCAGAGCACCGGCGAAACCTGATGAAAATCTCCGGTGGTCTGGAAATTCAGGCAGGCGCAGTGGTGATTGCAGCGGTTCTGAATGGCGCAGTCCCGGCATGGCCCATGGGTTTCCTCGTTCTGCGCATAAAGCGCCTGGCGCTTTTCCTGGTCAATGCCCCGGAATACGCTGCCGATTTGGTAGTCCGGATGTCCCACAAACTGCACACAGGGGAAAATTCCCCCGTCCGGGGCTACGGAGAGCTGCTTTTTCCCCAGCTCGCACCGTTCGGCGCAGTAGGTGCTTTTGTGGATGTGAGAGGAGATTTTCACCTCAAAGGGGGAGAAATAGAACTTTTCCTCCCGGAGAGTCAGTTCCTCATACCATTTGGCAAGCAGGCGATATTGACGCTCCAGCTCCCGGAAATCCGCCTCCTGCCAGTCTCCGCTGTAGTCCAGGGTGCAGATGAGATACCGGAAGCCCAGGCCGTAGAGATATTGTACGCCCTGGGCATAAAATCGGACGGCGTTGGTGGCAACGGTCATCAGCACCGGGGCATAGGGCCGGACGGACAGGAGGGATTTTGCGATGGATTCCAGCCGGTCAAAGGTGCCGCTGTCATCCGGGCCAACGCGATTGAGGTCCTGGGCGATTCCGTCGTGGCTCAGGGCAATAAACACCTGATTCTCCCGGGAAAAGTCCAGAAACTCCCGGTCCAATAACGTACCGTTGGTGGTGATTTTATAGTGGAACTTCCCGGGGAGCCGGAGGGACTGGGCGTAGGCCACGGTGTCGTAGATCAGCTGCCGCCGGAGCAGGGGTTCTCCGCCGAAGAAGATGATGCCGTGGTGCCCCGGGTCCTCTGCCGCCAGATCCACCGCGGCCTTTGCGGTGTCCAGCGTCATTTTGTGGGTGGACTGGCTGACATAGCAGTAGCGGCAGCGGAGATTGCAAGCGTCGGTGAGATGCAGGGTCAGGTGCATCAAATCACCCCCTGACCCTTGAGCCACTGGAGGAAGTCCCGCACCTGCTCCCGCAGCTCCTCCAGACTCTTCTCCTTGGTGCTTTCCACAT
>CAVEIY010000195.1:0-3394 GCA_963615825.1 Flexilinea sp. | reverse complement strand
ATTTGTGAATATGCCCTATCCGCTGGTGCCGCTGCATCTGTCGGTGATTAGCGGCCTGACCATTGGCGCACCGGCATTCTTCCTGGCGCTGGAGCCGAATCATGAGCGGGTAAAGGGACGGTTTATCACCAATGTGTTCTTAAAAGCACTGCCAGGCGGACTGACGAATGTGATTTTGATTCTGCTGATTGAAGCGTTTGTGGCCGTATTCCACTTCCCCACAGAGCAGCTTTACACCATGAGTGCCGTGGTACTGGCCGTGGTGGGCCTTCGGGTGCTCTATCAGGTATCCCAGCCACTGGACTGGAAACGGTCGGCGCTGATTGCGGTGATGGCACTGGCAGAGCTGATTTGCTTTACGGTACTGGGTCCTGTATTTGGCTTCACCGCGCCGACGCTGGAAACCGGATTGGTGCTGGCGGTATTTATGATGCTGTCCTTCCAGATTATGCGGACGGTACTGATGATCTTTGAAAAAACAGAGCTTCTGATTGGCAAGCTGCGGGAGAAACGGCAGGAAAAGCGGCAGGATCGGCTGCTGCTGGGCCAGAAAAAACGGAATGGCTAATTCGGAACAGACCGCAGTTTGCGCCGCTGGGTTTATTTTGGTTGACGGAAGCAGAAAATAAGGGTAAAATGAGAACAAATCCACAGAAAAGAGGGGTCATACGTGAAAACCGTTATGCTGGTGTTCGGCACTCGGCCCGAAGCCATTAAAATGTGTCCGCTGGTTAAGGAACTGAAAAAGCGGGATGGAATCAGGACCGTTGTATGCGTCACTGGTCAGCATCGGCAGATGCTGGACATGGTACTGGATACCTTTGATGTAACGCCGGAATACGATTTGGCAATTATGAAGCAGCGGCAGACACTGTTTGACGTGACCACCGAAATTCTGAATTCGATTCGGGCCGTTCTGGAAGAGGTAAAGCCGGATGTGGTGCTGGTGCATGGCGATACATCCACCACCTTTGTGACGGCACTGGCCTGCTTTTATATGCAGATCCCTGTGGGGCATGTGGAGGCGGGACTGCGCACCTATAATATCTATAGCCCCTATCCCGAGGAGTTTAACCGGCAGGCGGTCAGCATTATCAGCCGCTTTAACTTTGCGCCTACCCAGCAGGCAAGACAGAACCTTTTGAATGAAAAACGGGACACCGGCAAGATTTATGTCACCGGCAACACCGGCATCGACGCTCTGCGCACCACGGTAAAGGAAACCTACACCCATCCGGAGCTGGAATGGGCGGCAGGCAGCCGGCTGATTCTGATTACGGCACATCGGCGGGAAAACCTTGGAGAGCCGATGGTACACATGTTCCGTGCCATTCGCCGGGTGTGCGATGAGCATCCCGATATCAAGGTGATTTATCCCATCCACATGAACCCGGCTGTGCGGGAGATTGCAGAGCAGGAGTTGGGCGGCGATGATCGGATTCACCTGATTGAACCGCTTGATGTGCTGGATTTCCACAACTTTATGGCCCGGTGCTATCTGATCTTGACGGATTCCGGCGGCGTCCAGGAGGAGGCCCCCTCCCTGGGCAAGCCTGTGCTGGTGATGCGGGATACCACCGAGCGGCCCGAGGGCATTGTTGCGGGCACCCTGAAGCTAGTGGGTACCGACGAGGAAAATATTTACCGCAATTTCTGCCTGCTGCTGGAGGATCCGAATGCCTATGCAGCCATGGCGGAGGCGTCGAATCCCTATGGCGACGGACATGCCTCTGAGCGAATTGCGGATATTCTGGAACGAGAATTGGAAGGATGATAGCGGGATGAGTGACACCAGGGGAGGAAGATGGGAGTTTGACGAAAACGGCAACGTCCATTATGTTCCGCCGGAGGGCGAGCAGCCCCAGACTGATGACCAGCAGGAACGGGTAGACGGCACGTACCATCGCAGTTACACTTACACGTATAGCAGTAAGGGTTTCGGCAGTCAGCACCACAAGGGCGGTAACGACAAGGGCTGGCACTGGATTTTTATTGTACTGGCCTTTATGGTGGCCTGGCCCATTGGACTGATTTTGCTGTTTCTGGAGCTGTCCGGGAAATGGCCCGGAGATCAGCGGGTGAAGAAGGAAATACACCGGGCGGCCAATGCGGCAAAATCCGCGGCAACCCAGGCGCGAAACGGCTATCAGAATGCCCAGAAAAGCGCTCAGTGGGAGCAGGTGAGCCGGGAAGCAGCACAGACCCGGGCGGAAACCAATGCGCGGCGGCAAAAGGCAGACGCGAAAAAGGGGAAAGGCGCAGAAAAGCAGGAGGCGCAGCTCCATGGATTTGGCAATCTGAAATTATTGCGAATCCTGGGCGGCATCTTGTCTGTGGGCTTCGGATTTGCCTTTGTGATGCAGCTGATTGAGGAGATCACGTATTTCATTGACGTTGGCTATATGATGCGGAATATTCTGCCGCTGCTGGCACTGTTCCTGGCTGGTATTGCGCTGCTGGGAATGGCAGGAAGCCGGAAACGGAAGATGAAGAAGTTCCGCCGCTATCTCTCTATGATTGGGTCACGGGATGAGATTTCCATCTCCAGCCTGGCCAAGGCCATGGGCGTTTCAGAAAAGCATACCATGCAGGACCTGGAGGAAATGCTGGAGCGGGATTATTTTGAAAGCGGCTATATTGATGCGGCGCGGAATCTTTTGGTTCTGAAAGAGGGCGGCATTCAGGAAGAGCCGGCGCCGGAGCCTCAGGTACAGGACGTACCGGAGGATAAGGCTGAAAGCGTAGCAGACAGCACCCTAAAGCACATCCGCCAGATCAACGACGACATTGATAATCCTGAGCTGAGCCGGAAAATCGACCGCATTGAAGAGCTGACTGCCAAGATATTCCAGTTGCTGGAGGCGCGACCGGAAAAGGCCGGAGAACTCAAGAGCTTTATGAACTATTATCTTCCGCAGACTCTGAAAATCCTGGAGAACTATGCCAAGCTGGAGGAGCAGGATGTTGAGGGCGAGAATATCCGGGAGACGAAGCAGAAAATTGAGGACATGATGGACAAAATCGTGGACGGCTACGAGACGCAGCTGGACAAGCTGTTTGCCGATGACGCGCTGGACATTTCTGCCGACCTCAAGGTCATGGAAACCATGCTGGAAAAGGACGGACTCACTGCGGATAACGAACTGAAGCTGTAAATCCTGTGGCTCTGCGGAGAATGTGCCGCGGAGCCACAAATATTTTGGAAAAAGCCTTGACAGGCTGGGAAAACCATGCTAAAATAGCCAAGTTAAAAGGAAGTAGGAGCGGCAGCCCCGCACCTCACCGTCAGCAATTGCGATGCGGTTTGATAGCGTAGTTTAGACCAATCTGGTTTGGCTAGAGCTTCATGCGGGTGCTATGCAGCATCCGCGTTTTTTGTTGGAGGTGTTTCATA
>CAVEIY010000194.1:0-3480 GCA_963615825.1 Flexilinea sp. | reverse complement strand
GACAAACTTACCAGTTCCCATTCACATTTCAATCCTTTCCTAGAAGATGTTCCGCTTTCGGAACATGGTCATTATACAACAGCCGGGCAGACAACGCAACGGATTTTCAGGAAATGCAACACCATTGCACAAAAAGGCACAGCGGCGGGGAAGGAATCATCCCATGGAAACCGGAGAAGGATTGCAATTTTGCCCGGAATATGGTTTAATGGAGAAAATCCGAATGGAGGGGAACGCGGGAATGGAACAGCTCAGAGAGGCAATGAAGCACGCAAAGCTTACCAAAACCAGCCGTATCATTGGAGAATATGTGCTGGACCACGAAACGGACGCCTGCTTTATGACGTCCACAGAAATTGCAACGGAGCTGGATGTCAGCGAGGCCAGCGTGATTCGCTTTGCCCGGGCATTGGGGTATTCCGGCTATATGGATTTTCAGAAAAGCCTGCGGAAGTCCCATACCGAGCGGCTGGGCAGAATCTCTTCGGCAGTGGCGGTACCCTATGAGCGGCTTCAGGCGAGCATGGCCCATAATGACGAGAACTATATTCAGGAATTTCTGATGAATACCGAAACCAACATTACCTCTGTGGTGCGGAATAATCCCAAGGAGACGTTTGATGCAGCCATTGATCTGCTGCTGGGGTCACGGCGGAAGTACATTGTGGCGTCCCGTGCCAATACCGGTGTGGCGTCCTATTTCAATCTGCTGCTGCGGCACCAGGTAACGGACGTCATTCCCACCTGGGAAAGCTCGGTCAATGTCATCGACCATATGTGCGATATTGGCAAGGAGGACTGCGTGATTCTGTTCAGCTTCCCCCGATATTCCGAGATGGACCGGCAGGCCATGCAGCTGGCGGAGGATGCCGGAGCGGGAATCATTGTCATCACAGATCGGCCCAGCGCACCCCTGGCCCAGTACGCCAAGGTGCTGTTTACGGTGGATGTGGATACCAACACCTTTTTTAACTCCTATGTGGGCGTCCAGCTGGTGATGGAAATCCTGTCCGCCGGATTGAGCCGGAGAATGGGCGGCGCCAATGCAGAAAAACTTAGAATGATCGACCGCTATATTGGAAAGCTTGGAGTTTATTGATGCGTGCTGTAAACTATGTCTGAATTTGTCCCTTCTGTGCAGAAAATCTCTGTGCAGAAGGGACGTTTTGGGATTCGGACTTGCCCGGGAAAGGGTTCTATATTATAATGAAAGCCGCGCAGAACGGCGAAGCTGCCGAGGCGTATAAAAAGGAGCCAGGCGCATGATAGCCTGTGAGAAATTGGAGGATTAGACCAATGAAGAAAAACAAAAAAATAATTCTGGGCGTTGTGGCGTTGGTGGTTGTCATTGCAGTGCTGCTGGGCGTCTACTTTGCAACCCGTCCGGATACCGCCCAGGGTGCCAAAGAGCTGACCATTGTGGTAGTCCATGGAGACGGCAGCGAGAAGGACTTTGACATCCACACGGATGCCGAATATCTGGAAGGTGCGCTGACAGAGAATGAGATTGCTTCCGGCTCTGACAGCGAATATGGCCTGTTTATCACCACGGTAGACGGGGAAACGGCCGATGATAGCCAGCAGCAGTGGTGGTGCATTACCAAGGGCGGCGAGATGCTGATGACCGGTGCCAGCGAGACGCCCATTGCCGACGGCGAAACCTATGAGCTAACCCTGACCACCGGATATTAAGTCCATCATGAAGCATAGTCGGCTTCTGGAGCTGATCGTTTTAGCGCTGCTGGGGGCGCTGATGTTTGCGGCGAAAATGGCGCTGGCAGCACTGCCGAATATCGAGCCGGTGTCGCTCCTGGTGATTGTATATACAGTGGTCTATGGGAAAAAGGCGCTGTATCCCATCTACGTCTATGTGATGCTGGAGATTCTGTTCTGGGGACTGGGCCTATGGAATCTCAACTATCTCTATGTGTGGCTGGTGCTGTTTTTCCTGGTCAGGGCGTTCCGAAACATGCAGTCTCCCTGGGGCTGGGCCATCCTGTCCGGTGCCTTTGGACTGAGCTTCGGCTTGCTGTGTACACCGGTGTACTGGATCACTGGGGGATGGGCCTTTGGGCTGAGCTGGTGGGTTTCCGGGATCCCGTGGGACGTGGTACACTGCGTGGGGAATTTCGTGATTGCCTTGGTGTTGGTGCGTCCGCTGAGCATAGGACTGGAAAAAATCAAGAGTCGGTACTTCCCAATCTAAGGCAACACCGCACAATTGCGGCTGCAGGCTTTGACGGTTCTTTTACCCCACAAATCCGCTGCGAAAATCTTGAAATACACAAAGTATTCCGGCGTTTTCGCAACAAATTTGTGATGCAAAATTCCACGCCAAATCTCCTTGCCGAATTATGCGGTATTGCCCTAAATCAAATAGCGAAAACCGGCAGACCAGTACAATCTGATCTGCCGGTTTTTTGTTGTCTTAGAGCATAGCGAGAATTTTTGCCTTGGGAACGACACCCACGGAAGTGTTCACGGCTTTTCCGTCCTTGAACACCATCAGTGTGGGGATGCTCATGACGCCGAACTGTGTTGCCAGCTCAGGCTGCTCGTCTACATTGACCTTGCCCACGGCAATGGCATCGTTCTCCTGGGCAATCTCATCAACGACAGGGGAGAGCATCCGGCAGGGGCCGCACCAGGACGCCCAGAAGTCCAGCAGAACGGGCTTTGTATTTTGCAGTACCTGCTGATCGAAGTTCTCTTTGGTAATGGTGATGACAGACATAAAAATGCCTCCTTTTTAATCTTTTGTTTTGTAGTACAGCATACAGTGACAGTATCCTTCAAAGTCAGGATCGGCGATCTGCTGCCGGAATTCCTGACAGATACAGCGATTTTCTTCGGTGCGCTGGAGCCGGCAGGGACAGTAGCCGCCGGTGCGTTTTAGACCCTCACGAACGGTTTTTACCATTTCCGGGTCGCTGTTGAGTCGAACAGCCATGGATCACGGACCTTCTTTCCATTTCATTTCTATCCACAGTATAGCACAGAATCCGGAGAATTGTGTGACAAATCTGAAAACAAGAAATGATTCCGAATCTCCACAAGACCTTCACAGGAATGTTATAAATTATTCAGAGAATCCCATAAAAATATCCATATTTCTACGATAAGCTATCCATAGTAAAACATAAAAGGTGAGAGAGCGGATTTTTATGAAGAAAAAAAGATTCCTTCGTCTGGCTGCCATGGTGATGGCAGCGGCGGTTTTAATGGCGGGTCCCTTTGGCGGATCGGCCCTTGCGGCAGATGACCAAACCTATCGGGAGTTTAAGCCCCCGCGTGAGATGCCCAGCGCCCCTCAGTGGGAGCAGCAGGAGGTTACCTGCCAGTCCGGTGATAATACCCTGCGTGGGACTCTGACTGTTCCCAAGGAGCATGAGGACCAGATCCCGGTGGCAATTCTTCTCCATGGACTGAATACGGACCGCAGCTGGTGCGACGATATCGCCTGGATTCTGGCGGACAACG
>CAVEIY010000193.1:0-3529 GCA_963615825.1 Flexilinea sp. | reverse complement strand
GACCTCTGATGCTGGTGAAAAATGTAGAGGGCGTCACCTATGACGAGCTGGGTGAAATCGAGCTGCCAAACGGTGAGCTTCGGCTGTGCCAGGTGCTGGAGATTGACGGACCTGACGCACTGGTTCAGCTGTTTGACTCCTCCGCCGGCATCAACCTGGCCAAGAGCAAGGTCCGCTTCCTGGGCCATCCTCTGCAGCTGGGTGTTTCCGAGGATATGCTTGGCCGTGTATTCGACGGCATGGGCAATCCCATTGACGGCGGCCCCGACATTCTGCCGGACGCTTATATGGACATCAACGGTCTGCCCATGAACCCCGCAGCCCGGAACTATCCCTCTGAGTTCATTCAGACCGGCGTTTCTGCCATTGACGGACTGAATACCCTCGTCCGCGGTCAGAAGCTGCCCATCTTCTCCGGCTCCGGTCTGCCCCACGCCGCTCTGGCTGCACAGATTGCACGTCAGGCTAAGGTGCTGGGTGACGACGCCGGTAACTTCGCCGTTGTATTCGCCGCCATCGGCATCACCTTTGAGGAATCCGAATACTTCATTCAGGAATTCCGTCGGACCGGCGCTATTGACCGTACCGTCATGTTCTCCAACCTGGCAAACGACCCTGCCATCGAGCGTATCGCAACGCCCCGAATGGCACTGACCGCTGCGGAGTATCTTGCCTTTGAAAAGGGCATGCATGTGCTGGTTATCATGACCGATATCACCAACTATGCCGAGGCCCTGCGTGAGGTTTCCGCTGCAAAGAAAGAGGTTCCCGGACGCCGCGGCTATCCCGGCTATCTTTACACCAACCTGGCAACCATCTATGAGCGCGCCGGACGCCGGGTCGGCTGTGATGGCTCCATCACCATGATCCCCATCCTCACCATGCCTGAGGATGATAAGACTCACCCGATTCCCGACCTGACCGGTTACATTACCGAGGGTCAGATCATCCTGTCCCGTGACCTGTACCGAAAGGGCATCAACCCGCCCATTGACGTACTGCCTTCCCTGTCCCGTCTAAAGGATAAGGGCATCGGTCAGGGCAAGACCCGTGAGGATCATGCCGGTACCATGAACCAGCTGTTTGCCGCTTACTCCGCCGGTAAGGAAGCCGCTGAGCTGATGACCATTCTGGGTGAGGCTGCGCTGTCCGACACCGATAAGCTCTATGCAAAGTTTGCAACCGAGTTTGAAAACCGCTACGTCTCCCAGGGCAACGATACGGACCGTTCCATTTTTGAAACTCTGGATCTGGGCTGGGATCTGCTTTCCATTCTGCCCAAGAGTGAACTGAAGCGAATCAACACCCAGTATATCGAGAAGTATTATCCCGAGAAAAAAGCAGACTAAGGAGGTGGGATAAATGGCATCCAAAACCATAAACCCCACCCGAATGGAGCTTTCCCGTCTGAAAAGCCGCCGTACCACCGCTGTCCGCGGCCACAAGCTGCTGAAGGATAAGCGGGATGAGCTGATGCGTCAGTTTCTGGAGGTTGTTCACCGGAACAAGGAGCTGCGTGCTAAGGTAGAGTCTGGTCTGATGGAGGCCCACGGTGCGTTTACTGTTGCCGCCTCTGTAATGAGTCAGGAAATGCTGGAGCAGGCGCTGTCCTATCCCAAGCAGTCTGTGGCGCTGGACATGAGCTTTCAGAACATCATGTCCGTGGAGGTGCCAAAATACACCTTCCGCACCCAGAACGATGATCCCTCGGAGATTTTTCCCTACGGCTTCGCACAGACCTCCGGCGAGCTGGATGACGCACTGGAGGCACTCTCCAGTGTATTCCAGGATATGCTGGAGCTGGCCCAGGTAGAAAAGACCATGCAGCTTCTGGCTTCGGAGATCGAAAAGACCCGTCGCCGCGTCAACGCCCTGGAGTACGTTATGATTCCGGAGATGGAGACAAACATCAAGTATATCTCCATGAAGCTGGACGAAAACGAGCGCTCCAGCACCTCCCGGCTCATGAAGGTCAAGGACATGATGCTGGAGGAGCAGCGTCAAAAGGCCCTCCAGAAGCAGCTCCAGCGGGAGCAGGAATGGAAGCAAGCCCATCCGGATGCGTAATAGAAAAGTCCCGTCTCTGTCAATTCAGAGGCGGGATTTTTATGCGTAATACAACAGCTCCCTGATACAAATGGTGTACCAGGGAGCTGATCTTCGTTACTTTTGGATGGTGACCTTCCGGCCTTCAACCTTCAGCCGTCCATCACAGAACAGCCGTACTGCCTGGGGCAAAATCACCCATTCCGCCTGCTCCATAATCCGCTTCTGCAGGGTTTCGGGCGTATCGTCGTCCAATACCGCTACCGCCTTCTGGAGGACGATAGGACCGGCGTCACACTCTTCGGAAACAAAGTGTACCGTTGCGCCGCTGACCTTTACACCGTACTCCAGCGCCTTCTCATGGACATGTAGGCCATAGCAGCCCTTGCCGCAGAAGGACGGAATCAGAGAGGGATGAATATTAAGGATCGCGTTGGGGTAGGCGTCCACCAGCTCATTGGTAATAATGACCATAAATCCGGCCATTACCACCAGGCCGATGTCCAGCTCCCGCAGTGTTTCCACCAGCGCCACTGTCATCTCCCGGGCAGAGCCGAAGTTCTTACGGGCAATGGTGATACCGGTGATACCCGCCTGCTGGGCGCGCTCCAGTGCATAGGCGTCAGGATTGGAGGAAATCACCGCGGTAATCTTCCCGTTCGGAATTTCGCCGCGTTTTTCCGCATCAATCAACGCCTGCAAATTGGTACCGCCGCCAGAAACCAGAACCGCGATATTTACCATAGCTCCACACCCTTTTCACCGGCAACACACTTGCCGATGAGATAAGGACGCTCGCCGCTGCGGACCAGAAGCTCCATCACTTCGCCTGCATCCTCTTTGGCTACCGCCATCACAAGGCCAACACCCATGTTGAAGGTGTTGTACATATCTCGCTCAGGAATGTTGCCCTTCTCCTGAATCATGGTGAAAATGGGCGGTACGGGAATGGAGGACATGCTGATCTGGGCGCAAATTCCCTCCGGCAGCATACGCGGCACATTCTCATACAGGCCGCCGCCGGTAATATGACTGATGCCCTTGACCTTCAGGCCGGAAGCCAGCAGGTTTTTCACCGGGCGGACATAGATCCGCGTAGGCTTCAGCAGCTCTTCGCCCAGGGAGCAATGCAGCTCCGGCACCATGGACTTCAGGTCTGCATGCTCCACGTCCAGCACCTTCCGCACCAGGGAGAAGCCATTGGAATGTACACCGTTGGACGCAAGGCCAATCAGCACATCGCCAGGCACAATGTCCTTGCCGTCCAGGATTTTCTCCTTATCTACCATGCCCACCGAGAAGCCTGCCAGGTCATACTCGTCCTCGGGATAGAAGCCGGGCATCTCAGCCGTCTCGCCGCCGATCAGGGCGCATCCCGCCTGCCGACATCCCTCGGCAATACCGGAAACAATCTGCTCAATCCGGGCAGGATAGTTCTTGCCGCAGGCCACATAGTCCAGGAAGAACATGGGGCTTGCACCGG
>CAVEIY010000192.1:0-3536 GCA_963615825.1 Flexilinea sp. | reverse complement strand
GTTCTCAGCGCCTCCACCGGATCCTTCTTGGCGGCGGTTCTCGCCGGAATCAACCCGGCGATCATGGTCAGCACCACCGAAATCACCACCAGAATCACCCCTCCGGCAGCCGGCAGCTTTGCCACATTCTCAATTCCCGCCAGATGGTGAATCACCATATTGATGGGAATATTCAAAATCAGCGTCACCGCGATGCCAATCACACCTGCGCCCAGTCCGATCATCAGGGTTTCGGCGTTGAACACCCGGCTCACGTCCCGCTTGGATGCGCCGATGGACCGGAGAATGCCGATCTCCTTGGTGCGCTCCTGGACGGAAATCAGCGTAATCACACCGATCATAATACTGGACACCACCAGCGAAATTCCCACAAATGCAATGAGCACATAGCTGACGATATTCACAATATCCGTCACGGAGCTCATGAGCAATCCCACATAGTCCGTATAGTGGATCACCTGGTCGTCCTTGCCTTCCTGGGTCATCTTGTCGTTGTAGGCGTCCAGGGCGTCTGTCAGCGCCTCCTTATCCTCAAAGCTGGCGGCATAGAGGCTGATGGAATTGGGATCGTCCAGGGTGGCAGCCCCCAGAGTTGTCAGGTTGCCGTCATAGCTGCCGTCGGACACCACGGCCTCCGTCTCGTCGCCGTCTCCCAGAGCGTCCAAATCGTCCTGGGTCAGGAGGTTGTTTTCCATGAGCATCTTGGCCTGCTGATCCTCGGGGAGCGCCGTCAGCTGGCTCTGATACATCTCCGGCAGCTTGGCTGCGGTATCGGCAATGAGCTGGCTCTGGGCCTCGTTATAGCCCGTGTTCTCCGTGCCCTGGGCTGCCAATGCCGCATCTCCCGCCTCGGTGCCCCGGAAGGGCAGTCCAGTGAACACATCCACCTCCGGATTCTCCTTCTGCGCCTTTACGATCTCGCTGCCATCCACTGCACCCACCACATAGGCGGTGAGCTGGGAGGTATAGCCGATGGTGCCGTATTCGTTGCCATTCTCAGCAGTATTCCGCACAATGCCGACCACCTTGAGCGGTTCGGCGTTTTCATAGACGGTTTCCATGTAGCTCTCGTCCTCGGATTTGTCCACATAGCCGGTTTCCGTCTTTTTATATTCGTCGGTAGGCAGCACCAGCCGCAGGTCCAGCCCCAGAAAATCCTCATAGCTGTAGGTGGCCTCCGCCTGGGCGATGTCGCTTTCCTCCAGGGTGCCGCCGTCCGCCAGATTCTTCTGAGCGTCGGTGATGGCGTCCTTCAGCTGCTGGGTGTCCATCAGGCCCAGGGCGTAGAGGGTGTAGTCGGAAACCTCGTTGTTTTTGTCCACAATCAGCACCACTTCGTTCCTGTCCTTGGGCCAGGAGCCGGTGAGCAGCTCATAGTCGCTCTCCCGGGTGGATTCGTTGTCCGTCAGCTCCGTGCAGACGTCGATGCTGTTCATGCCCATCTGCGTGGCCAGCTCTCCCATGCCGATCTCGTCCAGCACCGAAATGGGGTTCACCCGCTGGAGGTTTCCGTTGAGATCCTTTGTATAAATTCCAATCTTCGTGGGATAGCTGTAGCGGATTTCCGAGGTCAGCGCCGCAATCTCGTTGCCGTCCTCCTCCAGCACCTTCTTAAAATTCGACAGGTCGTTGGTGGAGATTTCGGTCATCATGGCGTCGATCATGCCGGTCATAATGCTGGCGGAGTAAATCTGCCCTGATTCGTGCTCGGTATCCGCGTCCTTGGTGACGTTCATCATGCTGTTCATCATGGAGGACATGTCCATGGTGGCCTGCTGAATGGTGATGGGATAGGAGGTCAGGGTGTCCTCCTCCATTTTGTCAATATAGTCCTGCATGCCGCTGGACAGGCTCAGGATCAGCGCAATGCCGATGATGCCGATGGACCCGGCAAAGGCCGTTAAAAACGTCCGTCCCTTTTTGGTCATCAGGTTGTTGAGGCTCAGGCTCATGGCGGTGAAGAAGCTCATGCCGGGCTTTTTCTGGGTCTTTGTCCCCTGCCCCTCCAGCTCCTCCTGCCGTGGGGTATAGGGCATGGAGTCCGACACCACCTCGCCGTCCAGCACCCGGATAATCCGGGTGGAATACTGCTGGGCCAGCTCGGGATTGTGGGTGACCATAATCACCAGCCGATCCTTGGCTACCTCCTTTAGGATCTCCATCACCTGCACGGAGGTTTCGGAGTCCAGTGCGCCGGTGGGTTCGTCGGCCAACAGAATGTCGGGATTGTTCACCAGCGCCCGTGCGATGGCAACCCGCTGCATCTGACCGCCGGACATCTGATTGGGCTTCTTTTTCAGCTGATCCCCCAGGCCAACCTTGTTCAGGGCCTCCACCGCCCGTTTTCTCCGCTCGGCCTTGGAAACGCCGGAGAGAGTCAGCGCCAGCTCCACATTGGACAGCACATTCTGATGGGGAATCAGATTGTAGCTCTGGAACACAAAACCGATGGAGTGGTTCCGGTAGGTGTCCCAGTCCCGATCCTTATATTCCTTTGTGGATTTTCCGTTAATCACCAGATCGCCGGAGGTATAGCGGTCCAGTCCGCCGATGATGTTCAGCAGCGTGGTTTTTCCGCATCCGCTCTGACCGAGAATGGACACGAATTCATTCTCCCGGAACGCCAGGTTGATGCCCTTGAGGGCATGGACCGTTTCCTCCCCGGAGAGGTAGTCCTTTTTGATATCTTTCAGCTGTAGCAATGGGGTACCCCTTTCTTTGTTGGGCAGTACCGCGCGCAGTGCTGCCCTTTCTACCCATAAATCATTGTTTGTCCAAATATTTTTATAGCATACCACATTTTTGCCGGGAAAGCTGTAAACATTTTTTGAACATCGGAAATTGTTGACATGAGAAATTTTTTGCAGTAAAATACAAAAGTTATCGGGCGAACTTGCCCATAAGAGGAGGAGCATCAACATGGAAAACCTCAGTGGAGGACAGGGCTTTTTACTGCTGCATCAGCATCTTCGGCGCATGGACTGGAGTAAAATCACCCCGGGCGTCAGTCAGCCGGAATATCTGATTCTCACCGCACTGCATGTGCAGAGGGAGACAAATCCCGACAGTCCGGGGGTCTATGTCTCCTCCCTGGCCGAGGAGCTTTCCGTGTCCGTGTCCATGATCTCCAAGCTGCTCAAGTCCATGGAGGAAAAGGACTGGATTCTGCGCACCATCGACAAAAACAGCCGCCGGAATACCTTTGTCTCCCTGGCGCCCACCGGCGCAGCCATCTACGAAGCCGCCACCGAACGGCTGCGGAAGTTCCACGAGGGCGTGGTGGCTTCCCTTGGCCGGGAGCAGTTTACCCAGCTGCTTTCCAGCGCCGCAACTTTGTTCCGGGCCTATGAAACCGCCATTGAACAGCTGTAAGGGTTGCTTTTTTCCTTTCAATATGCTATAATCCGGGGTCGTTACCAGGTGTAACGACCCTGTTTATCGCAGTCCAGAATTACAGATTATTACAATTCAGGCAATACCACATAAATTGGCGGCGAGGATTCAGCCAGAGGTTTTTCGTCGGAAAAAGGCAGTTT
>CAVEIY010000191.1:0-3537 GCA_963615825.1 Flexilinea sp. | reverse complement strand
TTGCTGTTTGCCTCCTCACATCCGAATTTGGATCGCTTCCAGTGCAGTCTATGCCCCGGTGCAAATTTGGTGTGTTTTCTTCGGCAATTTCCGCAAAATAAAAGTACCCCCGATACAGGAAGCCCTGTATCGGGGGTATCGCTGAATTAAAAATGTTCTCCCACATAGGTGCCTGCTACATAGCCGCTGGACACCGCAAAGGACATATCATTGAGAATCTGCTTTTTGATTCCCGCCATGTTGAGGAACCGCCCGGACGCCAGATCGCCAACCACAAACAGGCCCGTAACCACGCCGCCTGCTGCCGCCTTTGCCTGCATATGCTCGTCGATTTCCACGCCGCCAAATGCGCCATCGGTTCCCAGCGAAGCCTTTACCGCATAGTAGGGTGCCTCGTTCATGGGCACCATCCAGTCTGCGGGCTTGTAGCAATCCCAGTCCATGCCCGTTTCCGCCGCATGATTATAGGCCGCGATTGTCTCCTCCAGCTTTTCTGCCGGAATGCCAATCTTTTCTGCCAGCTCCGCCACGGTATTGGCCATAAACAGCACACCGTCGTTCTTCTCCAGTGCAGGCAGCATATCCGCCTTTGCCTCTTCCATGGTCTTGGGGAACTGGCTGGCGCCAAAGGGCATGGTGAGCTGCGGCTGCGGCTGGTTGTCCCCCGCCTCGATGGTATGACGCAGGCTGTTTTCATCAAAAATTACAAACGCCTTGCCCTCGGGCTGCTCCACCAGCACGGAGCCGGAATCAAACACACCCATCCGCAGCTGAGACGCTTCGCTGACAAACCGCTCGCCGTTGAGGTTAACATAAATTGAATAAGCGGAGCCTGCCATATCGCCCATTACCCGACTGCGGCACATGGTCATGGGGCCCATCATGCGAATGGTGAGATTGGTGGTATCCATCTTCGCGCCCGCCTTCTCTGCCAGCACCAGACCGTCGCCGGTGTAGTTCCGGTTCATATGGGGGCTTTCGCCCATATAGGGCTGTGCTGCCGCCAGCTGGGGATAGTATTTCTTGACGAATTCCTCATTGCGAATCCAAGCGCCGCAAGCCAGAATCACGGCCTGGCAGGAAATCTCCAGCTCTTCCTGGCTGCTGTGAGCCTTTATGCCGACCACCTTGCCGTCCTGGGTCAGGATTTCGTCGGTTACGGTTTCCGTGAGGATCTCACCGCCCAGCTCACGAAGCTTCTGAGATGTAACCTCCACAAACATTTTACCCGAACCTCTGCCGGGTCCGCCGTACTGGGGGCCAAGCGGACCGTCCTCTTCGTCGAATACATAGCGTCCCACCGAGAACTTATCCATCTCCTCCTGGGGCGCAATGGAGGAAAACCAGTCAAAAAACTGTCCGGTGCCCTGAATCATTGAAGCCGCCAGCTTCCGATCCAGCCGCCAATAGGTTTCGTCCATGCGGTTGCGCATATAGAGCGCCGTGGTATCCGGCAAGTTTCGTTCCTTCTGCCACTGGCTGCCGAAGGTACGCATGGTAGAGGCCATGACCATGCCGCCGCCCAGCCGCTTGTCCTTCTCCAGCACAACCACCTTTTTCCCAAGGGTGGCAGCCCGGCAGCCTGCAATCAAACCGCTTCCGCCGCCGCCAATTACCACCAAATCACACTGCATATTCGTCATCATTGCGTCCTCCCGTTCTAATCGTTTCATTCCTACATATTTTAGCACATGCTGCCTATTCCGGCAATTAGCAGTTTCTGTGCTCCGGTATCATTTCCAGTACATTCTATCCGCGCGGCGCATAGGATGAAGCGGGAGGTGACCATATTGGACTTTGGTATAACTGGCGTTGCTGCCATTACGGTGCTGTGCTTTCTGCTGGGACAGGCCGTAAAAGCCACCGGGCGACTGTGCCGCTGGATTCCGGTCATCTGCGGAGCTGCCGGGTGTATTCTGGGCATTCTGGGTTGGAAGCTGATTCCGGATTTTCCTGCCTATGATCCCATCACCGCCGCAGCCGTAGGCGCAGTATCCGGCTTTGCGGCCACCGGGGTTCATCAGGTGTATAAGCAAATCAAGAAAAGTTAAAAAATGCGGAGGGCAGTTTGTTCGCTGCTCTCCGCATGATTTTTCCGCATATTACTTTTTGGCTGCCGCCAGCAGATCCCGCTTCAGGGTCCAAAGCTTCCAGCTCAGATCCACATAATACTTGTGGGGATTCTCAAACCGCTTTACCTCATCCCACAGCGTATCCTGCTGTTCCTTGCAGTATGCCTGAATTTCCTTCAGCTCCGGCAGCCTGTATACCAGCTTTCCGCCCTTGAAAATCGGCTCCAGCAGTTCCCGAACGGTGTAGTTCTCCAAAGTCTTAACTTTCCAGGTGGCATTGGGATCAAAGATGTCATGGGGCTGCTTGAAGTCAATCTGCTCATCCCGCAGGCACAGTTCATCCGCCAGCGCCTTACCGCTATCCTTATCATAGTAGCGGTAAACGCACTTAAAGCCGGGGTTGGTGATCTTCTCGGTGTTCTCGCTGACCTTGATCTTGGGAATGATCTCACCGGCATCGTTTTCCACCGCTGCCAGCTTATAAACGCCGCCGAATACCGGCTCGCTCTTGGAGGTAATCAACCGTTCGCCGACACCAAAGGTATCAATCTGGGCGCCCTGCATCACAAGGTCGCGAATCAGGTGCTCGTCCAGGGCGTTGGATGCGGTAATTTTGCAGTTGGGCAATCCGGCGTCATCCAGCATTTTTCTCGCCCGCTTGGACAGGTAGGAGATATCGCCGGAATCCAGACGAATAGCAAAGTTGGTGATACCCTTGGGCACCAGCATTTCCTTGAACACCCGGATGGCATTGGGCACACCGCTTTTCAGGGTGTTGTAGGTATCCACCAGCAGGGTGGCATTGTCGGGATAGACCTCGCAATAGGCCTTGAATGCCTCATATTCGCTGTCGAACATCTGCACCCAGGCATGGGCCATGGTGCCGCCAGCAGGAACACCATACATCTGATCGGTCAGGGTGCAGGCCGTACCGGCACAGCCGCCAATATAGGCCGCTCTTGCACCGATGATCGCCGCATCCGCACCCTGGGCACGGCGGGAGCCAAACTCCAATACCGCACGGCCCTGGGCTGCCCGAACAATCCGGCATGCCTTGGTGGCAATCATGGTCTGATGGTTCAGTGCCAGCAGCACATACGTCTCCACCAGCTGCGCCTCAATGGCAGGCGCACGTACCGTCAAAATCGGCTCGCCAGGGAACACCGGGGTTCCCTCCGGCACCGCATAGATATCGCCGGAGAAATGGAAGTTCCTGAGATAGGTCAGGAACTGCTCGTCAAAGATCCCCTTGCCCCGGAGAAATGCAATATCCTCGTCGTCAAAGTGGAGCTGCTGGATATACTCCACCACCTGCTCCAGGCCCGCTGCGATTGCAAAACCGCCGCCATCGGGGACGTTCCGGAAGAATACGTCAAAGTAGGCGATCTTCTTCTCAAAGCCGTGTTTGAAATAGCCGTTGCCCATGGTCAGCTCATAAAAATCGCAGAGCATGGAAAGATTGCGT
>CAVEIY010000190.1:0-3540 GCA_963615825.1 Flexilinea sp. | reverse complement strand
TGAGTCCTTCTGGACCGAGAGCCAGCTGGTGGACGGCAAGTGCCCCGACTGCGGCAGAGAGTGCGTAGATGCCGAGGAAGAGGCTTATTTCTTCCGTATGAGCAAATATGCGGACCGTTTGATGGACTATATCAACGAGCATCCGGAGTTCATCCAGCCGGAGAGCCGGAAGAACGAGATGGTGAACAACTTCCTGAAGCCCGGACTCCAGGACCTGTGCGTTTCCCGGACCTCCTTTAGCTGGGGTATTCCGGTGGACTTTGATCCCGGCCACGTGGTCTATGTCTGGCTGGATGCACTGACCAACTATATCACGTTCTGCGGCTATGATCCCGACGGCAACTCCGACGAGCACTACAAAAAGTATTGGCCTGCCGATGTGCATCTGATCGGTAAGGATATCATCCGGTTCCATACCATCTATTGGCCCATTTTCCTGATGGCACTGGGCGAGCCTCTGCCCAAGCAGGTGTTCGGTCATCCCTGGCTGCTGGTGAACAGCGGCAAGATGTCCAAGTCCACCGGCAATGTGATCTATGCCGATGATTTGGTGGAGCAGTTTGGCGTGGATGCCGTTCGGTATTATATGCTCCATGAGATGCCCTTTGCCAACGACGGCGTATTTACCTATGAGCTGATGATTGAGCGCACCAACTCTGATCTGGCAAATATCCTGGGCAATCTGGTGAACCGCACCATTGCCATGAATCACAAGTATTTCGGCGGCAAGATCATGGCGCCCACCGCGGCAGAGCCGGTAGACGAAGAGCTGAAGGCCGTTGCGCTGGCAATGCCCGCAAAGGTGGAAAAGAAGATGGACGGACTCCATGTGGCCGATGCCATTGATGAGATTTTCGTTCTTCTGCGCCGCGCTAACAAGTATATCGACGAGACAACGCCCTGGGTGCTGGCCAAGGACCCCGCAAAGGCAGACCGTTTGGGCACTGTGCTCTATAATCTACTGGAGGCAATCCGATTTGCTGCGATTATGCTGGAGGCTTATCTCCCGCAGACCGCCGAGAAGATTCTGAAGCAGCTGAATGTGGAAAACGCAGGAATCGAATCTCTGAGTGAGTTCGGCGGCATGCCCGTTGGCGGGACCGTCGGCACGGCGGAGATCCTGTTCAATCGAATTGACGCCAAGAAGAAGCTGGAGGAGATCGAAGCGGCTAAGGCTGCTAAGGAGGCTCCTGCACAGCCCGAAACTGAGCCGGTTACCTTTAAAGAGAACATCGACTTTGATGCCTTTGAAAAGGTGGATATGACGGTGGTAAAGGTGCTGGAGTGCGAAAAGGTCAAGAAGTCCAAGAAGCTCCTGCGCTTTACCCTGGATGATGGCAGCGGCACGCCCCGCCAGATTCTCTCCGGAATCGCCGCTTACTATCAGCCCGAAGAGCTGGTGGGCAAGACGCTGGTGGCCTGCACCAACCTTGCGCCCAGAAAGATGATGGGCCTGGAGTCCTGCGGTATGCTGCTGTCTGCGGAGAAGGACGATAAGCTCAATCTCCTGATCCTGGACGACGCCATTCCTGCCGGCGCAAAGCTCTGCTGAGGAATCATCATGCGACTGGACAAGTATTTAAAGGTATCCCGTTTGATTAAGCGCCGTACCGTGGCAAACGAGGCCTGCGACGGCGAACGGGTTACAGTCAACGGCAGAACCGCAAAGGCCAGCTATGACGTAAAAATCGGCGATATTCTGGAAATTCGTTTTGGACAGAAAACCGTCAAGGTAGAGGTGCTGGACCTCAGTGAATCCACAAAAAAGGCGGATGCCGTCGCCATGTACCGGGAGATTTCCTGAAAGGAGCATTCCCATGTACGAGCAGCTCAGCGAAAAGCGAAAGGATAAAAAGGGCTGGATGATCCGGGTTCTGCTGCCTTTGGCAGTGGCCGTGATGCTGATCGGTGCGGCGTGCCTGATTTGGGCGGTGCAGTATCATATACAGTACCGGGATTTTGTATCCCGGCTGTCCAATAGCGTTACCTATGCCTATTCCCATCATACCCTCCACGGGGATGCCGGAGAAGAGCAGCCCGTTTGGGTCAAGGGCGAAAACGTTTATCAGCTGTACAATTATATTCTGGTAGGCGGCGAGGGCAAGGTCATTCGTAAGCTGCCGGAAACGGAGCCGGGGATTGCGCTGGAATTTGGGGATGGCAGCAGCCTCAAGGTCTGGGACTGCGAGACGGGCGGAGCGATCCTGTGCTATCGTGACGGTGCGGGACAGTATGCCTTTGCGGCGAAGTCGGCCAGCATGGAAACCATGCAGATCAACTTCCTGTCCTTGTCGGGAAACATCGCCTGGATCGAAGAATCATAGAAATCAGCTTGCCCGGGTGCAGTTCGTCTGTGCCCGGGCTTTTGCAGAGAAAGGGGAATGCAAGTGGAACCCTTGGATTTGTCTTATAATGAGCGGCTGGTTCATGCGCTGATTGGACGGCAGCTGCGGGAGGACGCCATGCCTCAGGCCCATCGGGGGCTTCCGATGTTTTCGTTCTGGGGCGAGGAGCTGGGATTTTCCGGCGGAGACGTACATGCTCAGCGCGCCTACCGGATTTATCTCAGCTATAATGAAGCGCGGGTGATTACCGGTGCACGTGTAGTGGTGGAGGGCGAGCTAATCAGCCCATGCAGCGGCTATTATCCGGAGGCGTTGGATGAATTTGATTATCAGACCGTGCTGGACTGGTGTATGGATCACACCCAGTCCGCGCAGGAACGGAGGAATACGATGAAACGGACACTGATTGTAGTAGATATGCAGAAGGATTTTATCGACGGCTCGCTGGGAACACCTGAGGCACAAAAGATTGTTCCCGCTGTGCAGGCGAAGATTCAAACCTATCGGGACCGCGGGGATGAGATTATTTTCACCCGAGATACCCATGGCGCAGATTATCTCTCCACGCCCGAAGGGAAAAAGCTGCCGGTGGAGCACTGCATCCAGGGCACATCCGGATGGGAGCTGGCGCCGGGGCTGTGGCAGCCGGGAGAGAAAATCATCAACAAGCCCACCTTTGGCTATACCGGCTGGAGCGACATGGAATTTGACCGGGTGGAGCTGGTGGGACTGTGTACGGACATCTGCGTGGTGTCCAATGCGCTGATCCTGAAAGCGCTGTTTCCTGAGGCGGAGATTTCGGTGGACCCGGACTGCTGTGCAGGGGTAACTCCGGAGAGCCATGAGGCGGCGCTGCTGACCATGAAAATGTGCCAGATTGGCCTGGTGAGCCATTAGATGAAAACGCACTGCCTGCTCCGGAGGCTTCCGGATGGGCGGTGCGTTTTCTGCTCGGTTGACATAAAAGTTCGCGGGCGAATTACAGCCGTTTTCCTGTCATTTCACACAAAAATATTGTGGAAATTTAGCACTCAGCACTTGACAGTGCTAGGCGGGGTGCTATAATAAAGACATACAGAAAGGGAGCGCTTCAAAAGGCCGAGGATCGGTCCGATGAAATGGCTTTGACCATGGTTTTTCATGGAAAATATATTTTTTCACACGAAGACCGGCCGAAACTATTGCACTTTTCTGT
>CAVEIY010000189.1:0-3541 GCA_963615825.1 Flexilinea sp. | reverse complement strand
TGGTTTCTGCCGGATGCGCCATCGGCATCGGCAACGTCTGGCGGTTCCCCTATGTGGCCGGACAAAACGGCGGCGGCCTGTTTGTGCTGCTGTATCTCATTTTCCTGGTGATTATGGGCCTTCCCGTGCTGACCATGGAGCTGGCCGTTGGTCGCGCCAGCCGCAAGAGCGCAGTTCTCGGCTATAAGGCGCTGGAGAAGCCCGGCAGCAAGTGGCATATCCACGGCTGGTTCGCCATCTTCGGCTGCTATATGCTGATGATGTACTACACCACCGTCTCCGGCTGGATGCTGGACTACTTCGTAAAGTTCGCCACCGGCACCTTCTACCACGGCATGGAGTCCGCCGCCGCAGAGGGCGTGTTCGGCACCATGCTGGCCAATCCCGTGGAGATGGGCATTTTCATGGTGATCACCGTGGTGCTGGGCTTCCTGGTCTGCTCCAGAGGCCTGCAAAACGGTCTGGAGAAGATCAGCAAGTACATGATGAGCGCCCTTCTGATTCTGATTGTGGTGCTGGCCGTCCACTCCCTCACCCTGTCCGGCGCTGCGGAGGGCCTGAAGTTCTATCTGGTGCCCAATCTGGAGACCGTGAAAGAGGTGGGCATTGGCAGCGTGATTTCCGCCGCCATGAACCAGTCCTTCTTCACCCTGAGCCTGGGCGTGGCCGCCATGGAGATCTTCGGCAGCTACATGAGCAAGGATCACACCCTGGCCGGAGAAGGCGCGCGGATTTGCGGTCTTGACACTTTCGTTGCCCTGCTCAGCGGCCTGATCATCTTCCCCGCCTGCTTCAGCTACGGCGTAGAAGCCGGTGCGGGCCCCAGCCTGATCTTTGTCACCCTGCCCAACGTGTTCGTAAACATGGCAGGCGGCAGACTTTGGGGCGCGCTGTTCTTCCTGTTCATGACCTTCGCCAGCTTCTCCACTGTCATTGCCGTGTTCGAGAACATCATGTCCTTCTGCATGGATATGTTCGGCTGGAGCCGGAAAAAGGCCGCGCTGGTGAACTGCATCATCATCCTGATTGCCTCCCTCCCCTGCGTCCTGGGCTATAACGTCTGGAGCAACCTCCACATCATCGGCGCCCGGGATGTGCTGGACAGCGAGGACTTCCTGGTGAGCAACCTCCTGCTGCCCATCGGCTCCCTGATTTACCTGCTGTTCTGCGTCACCAAGTGGGGCTGGGGTGCGGACAACTACTTTGACGAGGTCAACACCGGCACCGGCATCAAGATGAAGCGGTGGCTGAAGCCCTACTTCCAGTTCATCCTGCCCATTCTGATTCTGATCATTCTGGTGCAGGGATTGATTTAACTCGACTGATTATTACCGCCTGCTTCAGAGGAAGCAGGCGGTAATAATTTTACATTTTAGGGGATACAAATTCTCGAAAAAATGTGCTACAATACATCGCGAAAAAATCAGAAAGGATGAAATTGATGAAACTCAAACGTATTCTTGTCATGACACTTGCCGCAGCTATAGTATTTTCTCTGGCAGCCTGTGGAAGCGATTCTGCGCCAGCATCCACTCCCACACAAACCGCTGCGGCAACGGCCACCCCTACGCCCGAACCCACCGCGGCCGCTACTGTTGCACCCACCGCCGAACCTACGGCAGAAGTCTCTGCCGCGCCCACCGTCACCCCCACCGCCACAGCCTCTGCCGAGCCCTCCGCGACACCGACTCCCGACACCACCTCAACACCCAGCACAGAGCCCACTGCCACTCCTGCGCCCTCATCTCAGGTTGACTACAGCGGTGATATGACCGAATGGATGTACACTCCCGAAAGCAACGATGCGCTGACCCAGCTGCTGATTACAATCGACAGCACCCCCTACGGCGTTGCAGGCGCCTCGCTTCAGCAGGCCAATTCAGCCGTCTGCCTGATGAAGCTTGCAATGGACGAAAGCGGCAAAGCATCCGATACGGTAAGCACCTACCTTTCAGAGATGAACGACACCCAAAAGGACTACTTCTCCTTCCAGTGGCAGCAGGCACTGACCAGGGCAAACGCCCTACTGGACGGCACCATGGATGCCGGCATACTGGAGGATTCCGGAAATGACCTCGACATCAATACGGTAGACAGCGCAAAGCTAACTGCGCTAAACGAAACCGTTACCCAGCTGCTCCACAATGCCGGTGTTACGGATCAATGGAAAAACCAAACCGATGTAGAGTTTTTCGCTGTCGCCTCCTAATCCGAAAAAATCCGCACAGCCCAAACCGGGTCGTGCGGATTTTTAAATTCTTGTATCAGGGCAGCATTGGGAACAACGTCATGAGCACGGCTGCCAGGATGTTTCCAATAAAGGTAAACAGCATGGTGGTCATGGCGATGGGCGGATAGCCCTCCTTGTACTTGATGCCGGTGATGCTCATCATGGCCACAATGGCACCTGCGAAGGGCAGGGAGTCCAGCACAGTGGTGGACAGCAGCAGGACACGGAATGCATTATCCGCATCGACGCCCAGAGTGGGGATAAAGGTGCTGGCAGCAGCCATGGCTGCAATCAACATACCGGAAGCGGAAGCCGCAGCGCCCAGCAGCAGAATTGCCATCATGGACAGGGCAATCAGAGAGGGACCGGGCATATTGACAAAGAAGTTGCTGATGGTCTCAAAGGAGGGAGCAGCCTCAATGGCATAGCCCAGAGTATAGTTCAGCAGAATAATCGCAGGGATACCGGCAACGGTAACACCGTCATTCAAGCTGTCCACCACGGTCATCACCCGGCTGACGCCGTCCTTCTTGGGGATGTATACACCGTAGCAGATGATACCTGCAATGCAGCCCACCGCCATGGACATCCAGGCCGCCTGGCTCAGCCACAGGCTATAGCTGACAGGAATCAGAATAAGGGGAATAATGGTCAGAATCACGGGAGGCAGATGGCTCTCATCCACCTTGGCAGGCTCCAGCGGACCATATTCAAACTTTGCGCCCTTCTCCACATCCTTTGCCATGCGCTTATTGATGTAGAAGGTGGAAACAGCCAGAACAAACACCACGTAGAACAGACCTGCTACGGTGCCCGACCAGGAGGTTACACCAAAATCCTTGAGGACGCCCTGGCACATAATGTTTGGAGCTGCCAGGGAACCGGGAACCACGTTGCCCACAGAGGAGCCCAGCACCAGCATAACAGGCATATACTTTCTGGGGATGTCTGCCTCATACATTACGCCGGTGGCAATGCCGATCATGGTGAACAGGGAAGCGAAGGGATCAACGCCCACATAGTTGAACACCACGTTCATGAATACCACGCAGATGAAGCCGAAGACCCGCTTGGTCTGGGGCTTTGCGTCCTTACCCAGCAGCCCCAGCAGGAACTGGGACAGGGAATGGGCTGCGCCGGAGTCGATGAACATTTTACCGAAAATTGCGCCGAACAGGTAAAGGGGAAGCAGCGTTGCCGCCTGCTCGCCTACCTTCGGCATGATGGTTTCATTAAAGGTCTGGATCAGGGGCATATTGTTGGTGACCAGTACCACCAAACATGCAACCATGACCACATACGCCAGATGAA
>CAVEIY010000188.1:0-3606 GCA_963615825.1 Flexilinea sp. | reverse complement strand
ACGTATCCTCCAGCTCCCACTTGATCTTCTGCATGCCCAGCCGATGGGCCAGGGGCGCATAGATTTCCATGGTCTCCAGAGACTTGCTCCGCTGCTTTTCCGGGGTCTGATATTGCAGGGTCCGGGTATTGTGGAGCCGGTCCGCGATTTTAATGAGAATTACCCGGATATCCTTGCTCATGGCCAGGAACATCTTCCGCAGGTTCTCCATCTGCTCCTCTTCCATGGAGCGGAAATTCACCCGGGTCAGCTTGGTAACGCCCTCCACCAGATCCGCCACGGTTTTGCCAAACTGCTTGGCAATCTCCTCGTGGCTGGCGTCGGTGTCCTCAATGCAGTCGTGGAGCAGCGCCGCAAGGATCGAGTCCGTGTCCAGCCCCATCTCCGCCACAATTTCCGCTACAGCCAGAGGATGGATGATATAGGGCGAGCCGTCCTTCCGGAGCTGACCGTCATGCTTTCGGGCCGCGTATTGATACCCTGCGTCCACCAGCTCCATATCCACATGGGGCGTATATTTTTCAATGGCAGCTTTCATCGCCGCATAGTGTTCGGATACTGATTCCATATCAGTCACCTCTCTTTTGGTTTCTCAAATGCAGCAGGATAGCAGAATTTTCCAAATCCACCTTCCCGGGTCCGGGGGTCAGACGAATGGTCATCATATGGTTCCCGGATTCCAGCTGAATCAGGCCCCGCTCCGCCAGTACATCCAGGCAAATCCGGGTCCGCACAAAGCTCACCGGCAATCCGGCACTCCGTGCAATCTTCCGGGACAGCACCGTAAATTCATCCATCACGCTTCCGCCGGTGCTGTTGGCCCGGAGATAGCGCCACACTGCTGCAAACTCCCGCCGGGGCGGAATCAGGCTGTCCCAGTCCAGGGACGCCGCTCCATCGCCAACCAGGCAGGCATATATCTTTTTCTCCCGCTCCATTGCCTGACGGCAGGCCAGACTGGGGCGAATATCGGTAATATTGAGCTGTACCGTGCGCAGTCCACGGAATTCGTTGATCTGGGGACTGAACGCAACCTCCACCACATCCCCCAGGGCAATGGCAGCCTTACAGGCGGTGGTGGAAAAGAAGATGCCGTCCAGCATCCGTCCATGGCGGCCCAGCCGCAGCTTCAGGTGCTTTCCGCCGCCCACTTCGCTGAGCTGCTCCACCCGCATCCCCTCCAAATACAGAAGCGGACGGGGACAGGACGCGCCAAACGGCTCCAGCTGCTCCAGCGCCGTTACATTGGCCGTAGTCAAAAGCTCCGGCGAAACGGCACAGTCCAGCTCCAATGCGGAGCCTTCGGGATGAGAAAGCCGGTATTCCCGCGCCAAAGCTGTCACCTGACGGCGGAATTCCGGGATGTTTTCCCGCAGGATCGTAAAGCCTGCCGCCAGCTCATGTCCGCCGAAATTCTGAAGCAGCGGCTCCAGCTTTTCCAGGGTGGAAAACAGCGGGAAATTGCCATAGCTGCGGGAGGATGCCTTCCCTGCGTCGCCGCTGAGGCAGATCAGGAATACCGGGC
This sequence comes from Flexilinea sp., assembly GCA_963615825.1. Lineage (GTDB taxonomy): Bacteria > Bacillota > Clostridia > Oscillospirales > Oscillospiraceae > HGM13006. Next base: position 2,081 of record CAVEIY010000188.1, on the reverse strand, counting down.
AGCCATAGTCCTCTGCAAGGCGGGACGCCACAATGCCAACCACGCCCTGATGCCAGCTCTCTCCTGCCAATACAATGGCATCGGGGTTCCGTACCCCCTCCAGCATTGCCGCTGCATCGGCATAGATTTCCGCTTCAATGGTCTGGCGCTGCCGGTTCAGCCGGCAGAGCTGTGCCGCCAGCTGCGCCGCCTCTTCCCGGTCATGGGTCATAAACAGCTCCGCTGCCAGCTCCACCTTGCCCATGCGCCCGGCGGCGTTGATTCTGGGCGCCAGGGTATAGCCGACCGTGGAGGATGTAACGCTGCCAGGGTTAATCTGGCACTCCCGCATCAGCGCCTGAATGCCCGCCCGGCGGGAATGCTGCATGGCCGCGATTCCCGCAGTCACCAGCACCCGGTTTTCACTGACCAGCGGCATAACGTCGGCCACTGTACCAAGGCTTACCAGGTCACAGTATTCCCGAAATACCGCCTGCTGATCCCCCAGCACCGCCGACGCCACCTTAAACGCCACGCCAACCCCCGCCAGATGCGGGAAGGGATACTGGGAATCGTGCCGATGGGGATCCACCACAGCCACCGCATCCGGCAGCTCCGTTTTGCATTCATGGTGGTCCGTTACAATCAGGTCAACGCCCAATTCCCGGCAGAGCTTTGCCTCTTCTACCGCGGTAATACCGCAGTCCACCGTAATAATCAGGCTGACCCCCTGGGCCTTCAGGCCATAAATGGCAGGCGCATTGAGGCCATAGCCCTCTTCCAGCCGGGCGGGAATATACCAGGTACAGTCCGCCCCCTGTTTGGTTAGAAAATCCGTTAACAAACACGTAGAGGTAATACCGTCCACGTCGTAGTCGCCGTATACTGCAATCATTTCCCCTGCCGCAATGGCCTGCCGAATCCGGCTGACCGCCTGGGGCATATCGGGCATCGTCATCGGGTCCAGCAGCGGTCCATGTCCGGACGCCAGGAAGCTGGCAGCCTTTTGAGGCGTATCATATCCACGGGAAACCAATACGGCGGCAGCCAAAGGTGAGATTCCGGCAGCAGAAAGTGCCGCCGTGCGCTCCCCGTCAATGGGGGAGACATTCCAAGTGCCGTATTTCAATTTTGATGCACATCCATATCATATATTTCTAATCATTATAACAAAGAAAGGCTGAAATCTCAACCGGTTTCCGTAATCTTTGCCGCAGGTCCGGCTGCATTTTACATCCCCGAAAAATTACTTTGCAACCGCAATATGACCTCTGTCCCACCAAAACGGCTTTTGACCATTTTACAGGTTGCATATTGTTCTCAAATTGGTTGATTTGCACAGAAAATATTGAAAACGCGCCGGATAGCTGGTATATTTGCGCCAGAAAAGCATCATTGCGCTTTGAAAGTAAGGAGGATCTACATGAAACGAGTCAAGAGAGCAGCCTCCGTGCTGCTTGCACTCACCATGGTGCTGGGTTATACCGCAGCGCCTGTATTTGCTGCCGGAGACACCGGCGACGCAGAAAAGGAATCCATCCCCCAGGGCAACCAGACCGAGGGCGCCTGGGTCTATGAGGTAGCGGAGGCTGCCATGGGCGGACCCGGCGGCGGCGGACCCGGTGGCCCTGGCGGCGGCGGTGGTGGCGGAGATGCCGGCGGCGGCGGTGAACCCACCCAGGAAGAGCTGGACGCCTTTATGGCACAGATGATGGCGGGCGGCACGCCTGAGGCCACCATTCTCTGGGGCACCGGCGAAGAGAAATCCGGCAACGTTGTCATGCTGCCTGCCACCCTGGGCGGCTATGCGGTTACCACCGTGGGCAACGGTGTTCAGAACATCTCCTCCAACAACAAGAATGAGGATGTCTACTTCCTGATTCCCGAGGGCGTTACCACCCTGTCTCCCCGGATGATTTACGACTACAACAGCACCAGCGGCTGGTCTATCCCCTCCAGCGTCACCAGCATCAGCTCGGAGCCTGCTTCCTTCCTCAGCTGCCCCGGCGCTTTTTATGGCGAGTCCGGCAGCGCTGCGGAAACCTATGCCTCCACCGATGCCACCCGTGATTTCATCACCTATGACGCAGACGGCAGCTCCG
>CAVEIY010000187.1:0-3615 GCA_963615825.1 Flexilinea sp. | reverse complement strand
CTGGTTGGGAGTATCGCCATACTTCTCCTTGTACTTGGAAACGAAGTTCTGAGTCTTTTCGTCGGAAGCGTCAGCGGAGAAGGGAGTCAGCAGCATCAGGCCCTCGGCCAGGGAGGTATCGAAGCCCTCCAGATCCAGGATGCCGTCCATGCCGTCTACACCGAAGAATGCGGGATCATAGCCCATGCCGTCAGCCTGCTTCAGAATCAGAGAAGCGGGGGTGTAGTAGATGGGCAGGAAGATGAGGTCAGCGCCAGCGCTCTTTGCCTCGCCCAGCTGGACGGAGAAGTCGTTGGCAGTGTCGTCGGTGAAGGTAGTAGCGGATACAACCTCCAGGCCCAGCTTATCAGCCTCGGCAACGAACTTGTTGTAAATGCCGGTGGAGTAAGCGTCGGAGTTGTTGTAGATGATGGCAATCTTGCTGCCCAGCTTCTTCTCGGAGATGTATTCAGCAGATGCGGTGCCCTGGTTGGGGTCGGTGAAGCACATCTGGAATACGTTGTCCTTCCGAGCCGCATCCACACCGATGACATCGGTGGAAGAAGCGGAGGGAGTCAGCTGGAACATATGATCTGCATTGGTCTCAGCAGTAACAGCCACGCAGGGAGCGGTGGTAGTAGTACCAACCAGCATCTGCATGCCCCAGTCCTTCAGGTTGTTGTAGGCGTTGACGGACTTCTCAGGATCGTGCTCGTCATCTTCCCACTTAATCTCAAACTGAATTCCGCCCAGAGCGTTAATCTCTTCAACGGCCAGCTCAGAGCCGTACTTGGTTGCGTTACCATAAATAGCAGCTGCACCAGTCAGGGGGCCAATACCGCCCAGCTTAATAGCTGCACCAGTTGCATTTTCAGCAGTGCTTGCAGCTGCCTCAGAGCCAGTGGCCTCGGCAGCACTGTTGGTGCTGGAAGTGCTGCTACCACATGCAGTCATGCTCAGGACCATTGCCAGAGACAGGACCAGAGCAGCACCCTTCTTGAATTTCTTCATTGTTGGTTCCTCCAATCGTGTGTTGTAATGACGTCTGTGTCATTTACAATTCGTTAATACTTTACCACACTACAGCCCCATTCGTCAAGCAGCGAGCCGGGACCATTTTGCACCGAATTTTCATGCATTTTTCCTGAACTTTTGTATGTTTTATACTGTTCCCCTTGCAAATGAATCATGGGATTCATTTTTCTGATTTTTTGCAGAATTTCATTGCTTTTTCGGCAAGAATTGTGCCAAAAAATCCGCAGAGAACGCCAACTGCAACACCGGCCAGTACATCCGTGGGATAGTGTACATAGAGGTACAGCCGGCTCAATGCAATAGCCGCTGCCAGCACCATTGCCGGAATCCATCCCCTGGATTTGGAGAACAGCAACGCCGCTGCCGCCGCAAAGGAAGCCGCCGTATGCCCCGAAGGAAACGAGAAGTCCCTCGGCGCTTTCACCAAAAGCGTAAGCTCCGGTCGGAAGGTAAAGGGTCGTGGCCGTGCAACCAGCGGCTTGAGCAGCAGATTGCAGAGCACCAGGTCCAGCACCAGGGAGATCGCCACCGCTGTCCCCAGTTTTCGTGTCTTTTTCCGTGCCAGCAGCACCACCGCCAGCAGAATCCAAATCCAGCCCGCTTCCCCCAGCATGGTAATTGCCGGAACAATATGGTCCAGTATACCGCAGCGCAGATGTGCCTGTATCCAATCCAAAATCGAAAGATCCAGTTCCGTAATCAAAGCATCGCATCCTTTCACGTTTCACGGTAGTATAACATGTTTTTTCGATTTTGTCACCCGCTGTCACCGGAATGCAAAACGCGGCCTGCACCGGATATTCCGGCACAGGCCGCGGTCTATTCAGATCAGGAAGCCCAGCAGTCCAATGGCCGCTCCCAGCAGCCAGCCTGCCGCCACATCCCTCGCATAGTGAACGCCTGCCATTACCCGGGATATGGGAATCAGCAAACTGATTACCAGCAGAATCCATCCCAAAACCGGCACGGTAAACATCGCCGTTACCGCAATCACCGAACCGCAGGCTGCATGACGGGACGGGAATGATTTTCCCTTTGTATCCTTGGGCGTAACCGCCGGGATGCCCATGGCCTCATAAGGCCGCGGCGCATTGATTCCCGCCCGCAGCGCCGTCACCAGCAGGAATCCCACCGCGGGGACCAGAATCCCCCGGAGTAAATCCTCTCGCTGGCATATGGCAAGATATCCAATCAGCAGTGGATATACTGCATAGACAATTCCAGGCAGCAGCTTCACGCTCCATACCACCAGCCGGTGCAGTCCGGCGTGTTCCATCACCTGCCGGTGCATATGCATATAAAAATCTTTCTTCAACCCAGTTCCCCCATTGACAGTATTCGACGAAATATGATATGTTTTTGATTGTAAATCAGTATGCGAAAGAAGGTTCGGCTATGATTGATTCCCCCATCTCCACCGAGCAGTGGCTTCGGCAGGAGCTTGACTTCATCAACACCACTATGTCCCACACCCTGAACGGTCAGCTGAAAGCCGCCTTTGTCTCCTGCGATGACCAAGCCCAGGAGCTGACGCTGGAGTTCCCGTTGGAAGGCTGGCAGGTCAACGGTCTTGGTACCCTCCACGGCGGCATGGCCTATACCATGATGGATCTTGCCATGAGCATTGCTGTCTACTGCTTCTCCCGGGAGACGATTCCGCCTACCGTTTCCATGACCGTCAACTATCTCCGTCCCATTCCCATGGACCATTCCGTCCTGATCCGCACCCATCTCACCTCGCTGGGCCGCCGAAATGCCACTGCTTACTGCGAAGCAATCGTCCCCAGCACCGGCAAGGTGGCCTGCACCGCCATTGGCACTTATGCAGTGATTAAAAAATCCTAATGTTCAAAGTTTACGGCTGCTGCACAGGGTTGCAGCAGCCGTTTTGTTATCCTTGTGCCTTTTGCAGGCGAATATCCTGCCCAATGAACACCAGGGAAATGTACTCTCCCATGAGCCGGGATGCAATCTGCGGCGTATACCGCCGGGAAAGCTCCCCCAGAGACAGATTCGTAGAAATAATCGTGGGCTTATTCTCCAGAATCCGACCATTGACAATGCCGTAAAGCGCCGGAGAGATAAAGCTGGTGGGCATCTCTGTTCCCAGATCGTCCAAAATCAGCAGATCACACTCCATAATTCGCTGGGTCATGCGCTTCTCCTCTGCATCCGCATTGCCAAACTTCTGCTTTTCCAAACAGGAAAACACGTGAATGGCCGTATCATATACCACGGAAAAGCCCATGGACACCACCTGCCGCGCAATGCACGCTGACAGGAAGGTTTTCCCCAATCCCGTTCCGCCGTTCATCAGCAGGCTTTTGGACCGGAGCGAGAACTTCCGGGCATAGTCCACACAGGTTTCATAGACCATTTCCATCTGCTCTCTGGGGCTGATGCCCAGGGTGTGGTCGGGAATGGTGTTATAGTAGTCCAGGGAAAAATCATCGAAGCTGCTGAGGTTGGCAGAAAGCAGACTGGTCAGGGTTTTCCGCTGCTCCTCCTGGCAGAATTTCTCCAGGCAGCTGCACATTTTCTCCCCAACATAGCCGGTGTCGCTGCAAACCCGGCACATGGGACCGTCGCTGAGATAATTCT
>CAVEIY010000186.1:0-3621 GCA_963615825.1 Flexilinea sp. | reverse complement strand
GGGCGAAAAATCTGATCTATTACTTTTCCATGTTCCGGCGCTATGAGGACTTTGCACAGGGCATCTTCTCATTCGCCGACCTGTTCTTCTACCTCAGCGTTGCCGGCACGTTTGTGTTCCTGACCGTGCGGATGCTGGAGAGAAAACGCTGGAGCTAAGGAGGACCCTACTGCTATGAGCAACAAGAAGAATCAAGAAGTCAAGCCGGTAGACGCTGCCGGTTCCAGCGCACAGCTGGGCAAAAAGCGCCGCATGAAGATTGGCGCCCTGGCGCTGATCTCTACCATCGTGGTCATTGCCGCGGTGATTGCCGTGAACTATTTTGTGGACTACATCGCGGACCGCTATGTGCTGGAAATCGACATGACCTCCAAGGGCGAATATGAGATTTCCGACGAGACGGTTCAGCTTCTGGACACCCTGTCCGATCCCATCACCATTACGGTACTCTGCGACGAGACGGACTATGCCAACAATTCCGATCTCCGCCGTCTGCCCAAGGTGCTCCAGCGCTATGAGCAGCTGAGCCATGGCAACGTGACGGTGAAGTACATCAATGCCGTGAACAACCCGGCGATTTTCTCCCAGTACGATCAGCTGGGCGACCTCAGCTCCGGCGACATCATTGTGGAAAGCTCCAAGCGCTATAAGTCCATGAGCCCCTATGATCTGCTGGAGTACCAGAGCAGCAACAGCTCTTCTTCCAGCAGCTCTTCCTCCAGTGATACCAAGTATCTCACCGGACTCCGGGCAGAGCAGCGGCTGACCTCTGCTATCCTGTATGTCACCGCCAACAAGGTGCCCAAGGCCGCCTATACCATCGGCCATCAGGAGAGCGAGGATCATGAGACGTTCGACACCCTCCTGACCTCCGCCAACTACGACACCACCACCCTGAGCCTGATGCAGGAGGGCAAGGTGCCCGACGACATCGACCTGCTGGTGATTTCCCAGCCCCAGGGCGATTTCACCTCTGAGGAAATCGACGCGCTGGAGGAGTTCATGAACAATGGAGGAAAGATGATCGTGTCCTTTGCCTCCAACACCCCCAAGCTCCAGAATCTTGAGGAGTACTTTGAGGAGTGGGGCGTTGCCTATGAGCAGAAGATGGTATACGACAACGAGCGCTGCTTCGCCGGTACCAACTTCTATCTGATGCCCAACGTCAATTCTGTGGAGGGCCTGACCGATAACCTCGACAGCAAGAGCTACGTGATCATCCCCGGCGCACGGCCCATCACCACTCTGTGGGAGCAGGACAACTGGAGAGGCACTCAGGTGCTCATGTCCACCTCCAACAACTCCTATGCAAAGGATCTCAGTTCCGAGACGACCAGCTACGAGCAGTCCGATTCCGACGAAACCGGACCCTTTAATGTGGGCGTGCTGTCCTATCAGAACTCCATGCATAACCTGAATAGCACCTATTCCTACGCACTGTTCCTGAACGCAGGCTTCCTCAGCGACAGCACCCTGGACAACTCCGCATTCCTAAATAAGGACTATGTGCTGGCCGCTCTGAACTTCATGAGCGACGACACTGAGGCGGTTTCCATTGCCTCCAAGGACCTGACCTCCAGCACCCTGGCAGTTCCCGGTTCTGCAAAGAGCCTGCTGTTCTACCTGCTGGTGATTATCATCCCCGGCGTTTGCCTGGTGGCCGGTATTGCAGTGTGGGCAAGAAGGAGACATAAGTAATGAAAAGCCTGAAAACCATTATCATCGCAGGGGCCGTGCTGATTGCATTCATCATTGCGTCCCTGGTGGTGACCCATCTGCCCTCCGGTTCCGGGGATACGACCACCGATTCGGTGACTGCGGAGGAATCCTCCTCCAGCACCGAGACGGCCTATATCATCAACCGGGATTACGACAGCCTGGAGCGGTTTGTCATTGAACCCACCAAGCGGGAGGTCAATGACGACACCAGCTATGCCTATGCATCTGAGGAGCTGGATGTGACCATTCACCGCTCCACCGACGAGAAGGGGTCCGAGACGTATACCTATGACGTTTCCCCCGATCCGGGCAAGTTTGAGTATGATACGTCCATGTTCCGCTCCATGCTCTACACCCTGACCTCCATTACCGCCAACTCCGTGGTAGAGGAGAACGCCAAGGACCTGAGCATTTACGGCCTGGACGAGCCTACCGCCACCGTGAAAACCTATTATTCGGACGGCAGCGAGGTGGATCTCATCATCGGCTCTCAGGCCCCGGTGGATCAGACCTATTACTGCATGACCAATGAGTCCGACACCGTGTTCACCATCGGCTCCTATGTGGATTCGCTGCTGGTGCGGCGGCCCATTGAGTACCGCGCCATCACCCTGTTCCCCACCTACACCGACGACGATGTTTACACCAACATAGGCTGGGTGAAGCTCACCAACCGGGACGGCAGCGAGATTGAGGTCCAGCTGGACAGCGATCAGTCCAACGAGTACAACACCGAGGGCAGCCAGTATGTGATGCTGCAGCCGTATCAGGTGTCCGGCAACGCCACCACCATCCAGCAGAACATTCTGGACGTGGTTTCGACCCTGACTCTGGGCAGCATCATCAAGGACATCGACCAGGACGAGTATGCCGATTACGGCCTGGATCATCCTGCCAAGCTGGAGATGAGCGATACCGCAGGAAACGAGGTCCATCTGCTCATCGGTGATACCTGCCCCAATGCAGACTATACCTACTGCATGCTGGAGGGTACCGACACGCTGATTACCTGTTCCTCCAGCGCGGTTGCCTGGGAGGGAGTCAGCTATGTGCAGTTTATGCTGAGAACCGTCTGGTCCTACAGCATCGAGCAGCTGAAAACCCTGAACATCACCATCGACGACAACGACTATACCCTGGATGTGACCCACTCCACCAAGAAGAACGCCAACGGAAACGATGCCGATCAGGTCAACGGCGTTCTGGACGGGGAGGAGATCAGCGAGACCAACACCCGGCGGCTGTATATTAAGTGCCTGTATTTCCGTGTGGTGGATAACCTCACCGACGCGGAGAAGAAGGAATATGCCGACGCCGAGGCTACCTCCAAGATCACCATTACCCTGGAGGGCGGCGAGGAGCACACCCTGGAGCTGGTGCCCATGACCGACCGGAAGTACGCCATGCGGCTGGACGGAGAGATGGAGTATTATTGCTATAAGAAGAATCTTTCCAGTCTGGAAACGGCGATTGGGTATGTGAAGAACCACGAGGAACTGGACTTTAGCTTTGATTAAAGGTAGGGAAGAACGGACGCACGAGGGTGCGTCCGTTCTTTCTTTGTTTACCGACTTCCGGTCCCTTCGGGGACATAGGTTTTGAGTTTTATGTATTTACCAAGCTGGTTCTTTTCGGTACTGCTGGTCCCTTCGGGGACGAAACTCTTTGCGTTCTGCGTTTTTACTGAGCTGGTTCGGCAACCAGCCGCTGGTGCCTCCGGCGGCTCCATCTTTCTTCTCGTGAAGAAAGATAGAGGAGAAAGACACGCCAAAGGGCTTCAAAGCCGCCCTTTGGAAACCTGCTTTGATACGGGGGAACGGAGGGGAGACGTACGTACTTTTCTACGAATTCGCCGTAATGCAATTAACGCGATTTAGGCCCGTCCGGTGGCGTGCCGTCGGC
>CAVEIY010000185.1:0-3635 GCA_963615825.1 Flexilinea sp. | reverse complement strand
AAAAAGCGCTGGGCGCAGGTGGTGGCTGCGGTGCTGATCGTCGCGTCGGTTTCCGTAGCAGGCGGACTTCGGCTGTGGTGCGGCGGTGGAGGGAAGAGCCTTTCTGCCCAGAAAGAAGCAGAAGGGGAGAATCCTACAGCCGTGGCCGCAGAACCGACTGCGGAGCCGATTCCGGAGCCGACGGTGGAACCGGAACCCACCGAAGATCCGGCAACCGAGGAAACGGTTCTGGCAGACGGCGGCTATTTCAATACAACCATTTCGGTAGAAGGGGACGTATTGAATGTCAGCGCAGGGGATGTTACCCGGGACGGCAGCGCCTATCAGCTGAAGGTTATCCTGGATACCCAGGTGGAAAATGTCACCGGATTTCTCCTGGAGGATTATGACTGTTATCTGGTGCTGGCGGACGGAAGCACCCAGACGCTTTCCACATCGGCGGAAACCTCCTATCCCGAGAACCCGTTTATGAAGCAGGAAACCTTCACCTTTGACGAGGGACTCAGCGAAAGCGAACTGGAAACGGCGACGCTCTATCTTCAAATCCACACCATTATGCTGATGACCACAGAAACGACCGCCATCTATACCGGACAGTGGGACATGGGCTTTTCTGAGGCTGGGGTTTCGGTGTCCACAGAGGTGAACCAGTCGGCGGACGATACGCAATCCCTGCTTCCCGATCAGGACTTTTCCATTACCGATCTCACTGTGTCGGAAAGCGGCTGCACGTTCTGGCTTCACACCGCGGCGGACCGCTTTACGCTGGTGCCCCAGGGGCAGCTGGCCTTGGCCGTGCAGCAGGACAGCGAGGAAACGTTTTATGGCTTCTCCGTTTTGACGGACGGCAGCTTTGGGGCAGAGTCGGTGACCATTGATTCCACCACGATGTCTACCCGCGGCGTCACCGATACTCAGAACCTGGTGTTCTGCACGGTTTCCTGGAAAGAGACGCTGGAGCCGACCAGCATCACCGGTCTGTATTTCACAGACGGTACCACCGGTCAGACCGTGGAAGTCACCACGTATTCCTATTGAATCCATACGCGCTGCCTTTTCGGCGGCGCGTATTTTTGAAATCTGCATAGGAAAATGGCGGCTTCTGCAGGATTGTTTTTTCCATTTGCCACTTTTAAGATGTCCAGGGCTATGATATAATATAATCTACTGTTCAATGAAATTTGTAGCAGCAGGATAAGATGCTTTACGCAGCAGAAAGGCGGATTCTATGGGCGCTGATGCGAAAAATAAAAAGAAGCAGGAGGATGCCAACCGCTCCCCCTGGCTCGATGGCTATAAAACTCTGGGAGAGCTGATCTCCTGTTTGATTTTTGTGACGATTCTCTTTGTGTTCGCCATTCGACTGGTGGGCGTTGTGGGCGACAGTATGTATCCAACCCTCCACAATGGCGATAAGCTGACCCTGCTCAGCAATTTCCTCTATGAACCCAAGGTGGGAGATATTGTGGTATTGAAGGCGCCGAATTTTGACGACGATAAGCCCATTGTCAAGCGCGTGATTGCCATGGAAGGGCAGACGGTGGACATCAATTTTGAAACCGGCGAGGTGTTCGTGGACGGCGTATTGCAGGACGAACCCTATATCAACGAGCCGACCTATCGGTCCAACGGTACCCAGTTTCCCTTGACGGTGCCGGAGAACTGCATCTTCGTCATGGGCGATAACCGAAATCATTCCACCGACAGCCGGGACCCCAGAATCGGCTGCGTGGATCAGCGATATGTTTTGGGCAGGGCACTGCAAATTGTCATGCCCCTAAAGCGGATCGGAGGTGTTTCATGAATATTCAGTGGTACCCCGGGCATATGACGAAAACCCGGCGGCAGATGGAGCAGGACATTCGCATGGTGGATGCGGTATGTGAGATTGTGGACGCCAGAATTCCGCTGGCTTCCCGCAACCCGGACATCGACAGCATCTGCGGCGATAAACCGCGAATGGTGATTCTCAACCGCATCGACATGGCAGATCCCGCAGCTACAAAGCAGTGGGCAGCCTGGTTCCGTTCCAAGGGCATGATGGTGCTGGAGACGGACTGCAAAAACAGAAAGGGCACCAACCAGTTTGCTCCCAAGGTGAAGGAACTGCTCCAGGAGAAGATCCGGCGCTATCAGGAAAAGGGACAGATTGGCCGGACAATCCGGGTGATGGTAGTGGGCATCCCCAATGTGGGAAAATCCACCTTTATCAATCAGGTGGCAGGCAGAAAATCCGCCAAGGCGGAAAACCGGCCTGGCGTTACCCGGGGAAAGCAGTGGGTGACGGTAGAGCGGGGATTGGAGCTGCTGGATACTCCGGGCATTCTGTGGCCGAAGTTTGAAGATCCCGAGGTGGGATTGAAGCTCAGCTATACTGGCGCGGTGAAGGATGACGTAGTGGATATTGAAACCCTTGCGATGCATCTCATGGAGCTGCTGGCAAGCTATTATCCTGCGGCGCTGGAGCAGCGGTATAAGATTACGGTGCCGGAGAACGCCCAGGGACACGAGCTTTTGGAGCTGTGCGGCAGAAAACGCGGCATGCTGATCTCCGGCGGCGAAATCGACACCGAGCGCATGAGCCGTGTGCTGCTGGAGGAATACCGCAGCGGCAAGCTGGGACGGTTTACCCTGGAAATGCCCGAGAAAGCGGAGGAACAAGACCATGGCGAAGAAGGATAAGGAGCCGGTGGATCTCTGGGCCATCCAGAGGGAAATCAAGGAGGAGCGCGGCAATCTTGTGATTTGCGGCGTGGATGAGGCGGGCAGAGGACCGCTGGCCGGACCGGTTTGTGCGGCGGCAGTCATTTTGCCGGATGGATATGAAATTCCAGGCCTGAACGATTCCAAGCAGCTCACCGATAAAAAGCGCCGGGAACTGTTCCCGGTTATCCAGGAGCAGGCCATTGCCTATGGAATCGCCATGGTGGACGAAAAGACCATCGACGAGGTGAACATCTTAAACGCCACGTTTATGGCCATGAAGGACGCCATTGCGCAGCTGTCCGTTCAGCCAGACCTGGCACTAATCGACGGAAATCGCACCACGGATTTTGGAGTGGAGGCGCTGGCTGTGGTAAAGGGTGACGCGCGGGATGCGTCCATTGCCGCAGCGTCCATCCTGGCCAAGGTGACCCGAGATACCTTTATGGAAAAAATGGACGAGGAATATCCCCAATACGGCTTTGCCGTCCACAAGGGCTATGGAACCCGGCGGCATTACGACGCCATTCGGGAATTTGGCATGTGTCCCATCCATCGGAGAACGTTCCTAAAAAAGTTTTATGGGGAAAAGTAATACCCTGGGCGCCTGGGGCGAGGAAAAGGCCGCACGCTATCTCACGGGACAGGGCTACACCATCGTAGAGCGGAATTTCCACAGCCGCTATGGGGAAATCGACCTGATTGCCGAGAATCAGGAATTCCTGGTGTTTGTGGAGGTAAAGCTTCGGGCTTCCGTTTCCCACGGACTGCCGGAGGAAACCGTTACCCTGCGAAAACAGGAGAAGCTTCGGCTGACCGCAGAGGTCTATCTCCAGACCCATGAAACGAAAAAACAGCCCCGGTTTGATGTGGTGGCGCTCTATGCCAAGGATGGCATGGAAACCTGCCCCTTGCCGGTTCGACATATTAAG
>CAVEIY010000184.1:0-3652 GCA_963615825.1 Flexilinea sp. | reverse complement strand
TTGACAACAGCAGTCTTCGTATACATAAACATTCACTCCCTAAATGCGCTGGCATTCCTGCCGGTTTCCTTTATCATAGCAGACATTCCTGAAATCGTCAATGATTTGTATCGCAATTTTTACAATTTGATGTTTCTGTGAGAATTTCAGCAGTCAAATCAAACGTCCAGCTCTGCAATGGTAACGCCGTCCTCGCCTTCTCCGTAGACGCCCAGCCGCACCGACTTGATTCTGGGATTCCGCTTTAAGTGCTGCTGCACCGCTTTTCTCAGAACGCCGGTGCCCTTGCCGTGGATCACGCGGATGGAAGGAAGCTTTGCCAGCAGCGCATCATCCAGAAAGCGATCCAGTACCGAAAGGGCCTCGTCAGCCGTCATACCGCGAAGATCCACCTCCGAAGAAGTGGCCAGGTTTCTAAGCTGCCGGTTTGCCTTCTCTACAAACTTCTTGACCGTGTTTTGCGTATCCTGCTGAGGCAGTACATAGACCTCCTGGGGCTTGACATTCAGCTTCATGATACCTGCCTGAATCTGGAGAGAACCGTCCTTGTTCACCGAAAGCACCGTGGCTCTGGTGCCCAGCTTCAGCAGCTCCACCGTATCCCCCTGCTTGGGCGGACGCGCAGATACTTTTTTCTCCGTCTCCTGGGGTGCCTTCTGGCTGAGCTTATCCTCAGCGGTATTCAGTCCCCGGCGCAGCTCTGCCTGGCGCTGGTTGAAGTCCTCCACTGCCCCTGCATCCTTGAGCTGCTTCTTCATCTGCTTGATTTCATCCATGGCGATATTCACAGAGCGGCGGGCATCGTCAATGATCGTCTGGGCTTCCTTTCTCGCCTTGGCAACGGCTTTGTCCCGCTCTTTCTTAATCTCCAGGTTATACGCCTCGGACTGCTGCTTGGTTTTTTCTACCTCCAGCTTCAACTGCTCCGCCTGAATCCGTGCCTGCTCCATTGCCTGACGCTGTGCCTCCAGCTGGGACAGCACATCCTCAAAGTTCACGTCATTTTCACTGACCAGGCTCCGCGCATCATCAATGATGACCTCGCTGAGTCCCAGCCGTTTGGATATGGCAAAGGCATTGGATTTGCCCGGAATGCCAATGAGCAGCCGATAAGTAGGCCGCAGGGTTTCCACGTCAAACTCGCAGGAGGCGTTCATAACCCCCTCGGTGCGCATGGCATAGAGCTTCATTTCGCCGTAGTGGGTGGTGCCGGCCACCTTCGCCCCCAGCTTTCGGCAGAATTCAATCACCGCCACCGCAAGGGCTGCACCCTCAGCCGGATCGGTACCGGCTCCCAGCTCGTCAAACAGCACCAGGCTGCGATCATCGCACTGCTCCGTAATCTCCACAATGTTCTTCATATGAGAAGAGAACGTAGAGAGAGACTGCTCAATGCTCTGCTCGTCGCCAATGTCCGCAAACACCGTCTCAAAGGTGGAAATGCAGCTGTCATCCGATACCGGGATATGCAGCCCACATTCCGCCATCAGGGTCAGAAGGCCCAGGGTTTTCAGGGTAACTGTTTTACCGCCGGTATTTGGTCCAGTGATGACCAGCGTGTCAAAATCGTCCCCCAGCCGCACAGTAATGGGCACCACCGCTTTTTTATCAATCAGCGGATGCCGCGCCCGATTCAGCACCACCTTGCCCTGGGTATTGACCTTGGGCTCCATGGCCTTCATGCTGTAGCTGAGTCTCGCCTTGGCAAAAATCAGGTCCAGCGCAACCAGATTATCATAGCTCTGGGCAATGGTCTCCCGATGGGCTGCCACTTCCGCTGACAGCTCTGCCAGAATGCGCTCAATTTCCTTTTTTTCTTTAATCAGCAGCTCCCGCAGTTCATTATTGGCCTGGACCGCCTGCATTGGCTCCACAAAAAATGTGCCGCCGCTGGAGGAAACGTCATGGACCATGCCGGGAATGGAGTTTTTATACTCACTGCGCACCGGTACCACATAGCGGTCCCCGCGCATGGTAATAATCGGCTCCCGCAGGAACTTGGAATAGCTGGGAGAGGAAATGATCTTTTGCAGGCTCTCCCGCACCTTTGCACCGGTCTGGCGCATATGCCGCCGAATGTCATTCAGGGCCGGACTGGCACTGTCTGCAATCTCTTCCTCACTGATGATGGCGTTTGTGATTTTGTCCTCCAGAAAGCGATTGGGAGTCAATGCCCAGAAATAACCGTCCAGGCTGCCGGTTTCAATGCCGTCCCCCTCCCCGTATGCCTTGACACCGCGGGTTGCCCGAAGCACACCGGCGATCCGCAGCAGCTCTACGGTATTCAAGCTGCCACCCCGGTCTGCCCGCTCCAGGGACGTTTTTACATCCTTTACGTCGCGAAATGCCGGATTGCCCTTCAGCTCCACCATATGGCAAGCATCGGACGTCTCCTTCAGCAGCCGAGTGACCTCTTCTGCGTCGGAGGTCGGCATCAGCTGCAGCGCCCGGTCTTTTCCTTCCGGGGTAACGCAGCACTCCGACAGCATACTCAGAACCCGGTCCAGCTCCAGCGTATGCAGTGATTTTTTATATAGCTCGTTCATATTCATTCCTCATGATGTGGTAAGGCAACACCGCGCAATCCGCAGGTGCAGTTGTGCAATGTTACTGAAACAATCGTTTGTAAAAATCCAGGGCATAAAAGCTCTGGTCCAGCTGGCAGAGCAGATACCGTTCCGTCACCGCTCCCAGCTCCTTTAGCTGCTGCTCCGGCAGAGTAAAGGAAAACAGCCGCTTGGCCGGACAATGGAGAATATGCTCCATGGCGTCCAGCACCCCCTGACTCAGCTCCACCCCGTCCTGACCTGGCAGATTCCTTCTGCAATCCTCGCAGAGCAGTCCGCCCTCCAGAAAGCAGAAAAACCGTGTTCCTTCCTCGCCGCAGGCCGCACAGCCGGACAGCTCCGGATAATATCCCGCTAAGGCCATCAACCGAAGCTCAAAGACCGCCTTCACCAATACCTGGGACTTTTTCAGCTGATCCAAAGCATACAGGCTGTTAAGGCCCAGCGAAAGCAGCTCCGGACTCACCTGGTCCTGATCGGATACACAGGAGAGCAGCTGGGCAAAATAGGACCCCAGGGCCAGAAGCTCAATATCCGTCCGAAGTCCCATAAACATCTCCAGCGGTTCCGCTTCATTGACGGTATAGAAGCCGTTTTTCTCAAACAGCGTCAGCTCACTATAGCAAAGCAGCTGACATCCGCTGCGCAGGGGACTGTTTTTCCGCCGAACGCCCCGGGCCTTTACGGTTATCCTTCCCATATCGCCAGTGAGCACGTCCAGCAGCTTATCATTGTCTTTATACTGGGTTTCCCGCAGAATCAGACCTTTTGTGGTATAAAACATCGTTTCTATGTAGGCTGCGCCGGTCAGGATTCCGACGGATGCGCAGCTTTGGCATAGCTGAGATAATCCTCTGGGGCGCCTGATGCTTCAAAGGCTGCCCACAACTCCTCCAGATCCATTGCTATTCCCTCCGCATATAGTATCTGCCGTGGGATTCGTCCCATACCCGGCAGTTATTGGTCCCGATAACCGAAATTCTTCAGCAGGAAGTCGCTGTCCCGCCAATTCTCCTTGACCTTCACCCAGCAGCGAAGGTAGACCTTGGTTCCCATGAATTTTTCGCAGTCGTTCCGGGCCATGG
>CAVEIY010000183.1:0-3704 GCA_963615825.1 Flexilinea sp. | reverse complement strand
GGATACTGCCAGGTGAAAATCAGGGAGAGAATGGCCAAGCAGAACGAGAAAATATTCTTGACCAGGAACAGACTGGCGCTGCGTTCGATGTTATTGATGACCCGCCGCCCCTCCATGACCACATTGGGCATGGAGGAAAAGTTGGAGTCCATCAGCACAATGTGGCTGACCTGACAGGCTACCTCGCTGCCGGAAGCCATGGCAATGCCGCAGTCCGCATCCTTCAGTGCCAGCACATCGTTGACGCCGTCGCCGGTCATGGCTACGGTGTGACCGGCCTTCTGCATAGCCTTTACCAGCTTCCGTTTCTGATCCGGGGTGACTCGTCCAAACACGGCATAATGCTCCGCCGCCTCTTCGATTTCTTCATCGGTGGTCAGGGTTGAAGCATCCACATACAGGTCTGCATCAGAAATTCCCGCCTGCCGTGCCACCTCCGACACAGTCACCGGATTATCACCGGAAATCACGCGGATGGATACGCCCTGCTGGGTAAAGTATCGAAATGTCTCCGGAGCCTCCGGACGAATCCGGTTGGTCAGGGGAATCAGCGCCAGCGGAGTCACCGCACTCACCACCAGATTTCCCGGTTCCGGTTCTCCATCATAGCCAGCCAGCAGCAGCACCCGATAGCCCCGGCTGCTCCAGCTTTCCACTTCTTTTCCCACTTCGTCATACCGGGCGCTCATAATAAACTCCGGCGCGCCCACCATAAAGCTTCCCTTTTCCTCAAATACAACGCCAGTCCATTTGGTGGCAGAGGAAAACGGGATGACCTTTTTTGCGTTCCATTTGGGTTCCCGGCAGAATTTCTCCGCCATGGCTCTGCCGGTATCATTGTCCGCCTTGGCCGCACCATAGATTTCCGACAAAATCTCCTGAACCTGGTGATATTCCGCCCCAGGGAGCGGCACCGGTTCTCCCGGCTCCATGACATTCTCCGTAATGGTGCCGGTTTTATCCACGCAGAGCACATCCACTCGCGCCAGATTTTCAATGCAGTTCATGTCCTGGGTCAGCACATGCTTTTGGGCCAGGCGGATCACGCTGACCGCCAGCGCCACACTGGTCAGAAGATACAATCCCTCAGGAATCATGCCAATCAGCGCTGCCACCGTTGCCTTAACCGACGCCTGAAGCCCCAGGTTCAGCACCTTAAACTGCTTAATAAACAGGACAATCCCCAGGGGGATCATGGCAATGCCAATGACACGAATGACCTTATCCAGCGACGCCATCATCTCGGAGTTTCCGACCTTGACGTCCTTCTTTGCCTCCAGAGTCAGCTTCGACGCATAGGAATCCGCGCCAACCTGGGTCAGCTGTGCCTTACAGCGTCCGGATACCACAAAGCTGCCGGACAGGAGGACATCCCCCATACGCTTGACAATGGCGTCCTCCTCGCCGGTAATCAGCGATTCGTTGACCTGCACCTGGCCCACGCGAACCACCGCATCGGCACAGATCTGGTCGCCGGATGCAAATTCTACAATATCATCCCGCACCAGCCGGTCTGATTCCACCATCTCCCGCTTTCCGTTCCGAATGGTTGGTACCTTTCGGGCGGTCATTAGCGTCAGCTGGTCAATGGTGCGCTTGGAGCGAATCTCCTGAAATATACCGATGGCCGTGTTGGTAATGGCGATCCCCAGAAAGAGCATATCGCCAAATGCCCCAACCACCGCAAGGCAGGCTGCAAGAATAATAAAAATCAGGTTGAAATAGGTCAGGCAATTATCCCGAATGATCTGTTTCTCCGTCTTGGTGGGAGATTCCACCTGAACGTTGCTGAGTCCCGCCTGCATCCGCTGCCGGACCGCCGCATCACTCAGCCCCTGAGTATGGGGCGGATCACAGACCGGAATCGTCTGCGGGTTTCGTTTGATCTCCGGCTTTACCGGCTGCTTTTTTCCCATAGGGATACGTTCCTTTCTGTTCGTCACCTGCCGCCCAAGCCGGACGGATTGGGCGTATTATGAACGTAGACACCGCACCGCGGTGTCTACAGGGTTCATCAGGTGGAGAAATAGCTAAAGTGCATATAGTCCTTTTTGCTGTTCCAGTTACCGCCCCAGCCAAAGCCGTATTTCCGGAATGCATTCACCACATCGCCGTCTCTGGGGATCGAATAGGGATCCTCGCCGGGCTTCCAATAGGAGCCGGTGGTTGGCGTTCCGTCCTTCGTGCATTCATAGTTTTCGTTGGGATTGATATCAATGGCAAGCCCGGGCATATGCTCTGAGCCAGGCTCCCAGCGGTAGCAGCCCACCTCTTTAATCGGGAACTGCTCGCTGCCGTTATAGATTTCCTCAAAAACCGCACGGATCGAATCGGCCATGTTTTCATGGACCGTCAGATATTTATACTTTGTGACCTTGGTGGTCCGGGAGCTGTCGGCAAAATCCCATACCGGCACGCGGATGGTCACCATATGGCTCTCCGCCTCTTCCTTGGACTGATAATACCGCCGAGGATTGGAAACGTCTGCCGTACCAAATACCCGCTGGCACTTTTCTTCATAGCTTTCCCCATCGTAGGACAGAGATGTATTCCGCTTGCAGGTAATGGTATAGGTATCCTCCAGCCCGTTCCAGGTATAGACATGGATTTCTGCCGTTCCCTCGCCCACTGCCGTTACCTTGCCGGAGAGATTGACCGTGGCAACGCTGGGATCGGAGGACGCCCAGGTAATCGTCTGGTTACTGGCATCTTCCGGCGCAATTCCCGCATTTAGATAGGTCCACTGACCAACCGTCAGCTCTGTGGTGTCGCCGGAAACCCAAATATCGGCTGGGTCCACAAGCTCCCGCCCCTCATAGGGCTGCAGGCTGTCTGTCAGCTGTTTGAGCACCACCGCACACTCCGCACGGGTTGCACGGTCTTTGGGATTGAACCGGTATGTACCATCCGCCTGCAGGCTGCCGTTTAAAATGCCGGTTTGCCGCATCGCTTCCACGGAGCTTACCGCGTACCCCGAAATCTCGTCTACATCGGTAAAGCCTTCTACGATCTGGTCGCCAAGGCCCACCATCTGATAATTATAGATGGATGCATAGCGCACCAGGAATGCGGCCATCTGCTCGCGGATTACCGGCTCGTCGGGAGAGAACCGTCCGTCGCCCGTTCCCGCAGCAATGCCATACCGCACCGCCCAATTGATATATGGCGCATAGTATGCGTTGGCTGCTACATCCTGGAACATTGCATAGGTATTCCGATAATCATCCGGATTGATGCCGGCCATTCGCCCCAGCACCGCCACGAACATGCCGCGGGTCATCGTGCCGTTCGGCTCAAAAGTGGTATCGCTTGTTCCGAAAAACACTTCGTTTTCCAGTGCCCATCTCATCGAATCTTCCGCCCAATGCCCACTGATGTCGGTGATGCTGCCTGAGTCTACAGCAAACGCCTCAGGTACCATCGCCACCGTCAGGGACAGCGCAAGCAGTCCTGCTAATAATCGTTTCCGCATTCTTTGCCTCCATTGTGGGTTCCATGCACATGTTACCCGCTCATTATACCATAGGAGTCCCGCTTTGACCAGTAACCATTTGTTAAGATTTTGAGAATTTCTCCCTATATTTTATGGAAAAAGGGACCCGCCCAAGTGGGCAGGTCCCAATTCACAAGCTTCTATCAGCCCTTGGACGCCATATAGGTATCGTAAGCCTCCTGATAGATATCAATGCAGTCCTGAATGCCCA
>CAVEIY010000182.1:0-3708 GCA_963615825.1 Flexilinea sp. | reverse complement strand
TCAACCGCCGGGGTGCCAGCCGAACCATGCTGTGCCCCATCTGCGGCCATGTGCCGGGATGCCCAAGATGCAGCGTCAGTCTTACCTATCACTCCGCCAACGACCGGCTCATGTGCCACTACTGCGGCTATTCTCAGCCCGCTTCGGCCACCTGTCCGGAGTGCGGCACCCGATATCGGCTGGTAGGCACCGGAACTCAGCGGGTGGAGCAGGAGCTGATGGCTCTTTGGCCGGAGATCGAGACAATCCGTATGGACGCCGACACGGTCAGCGCGTCCAATCCCCATGAGGCCATTCTCAGTCGGTTCCAGCAGGAGAAAATCCCCGTGCTCATTGGAACGCAGATGGTGACAAAGGGACTGAACTTTCCCAATGTAACGCTGGTTGGGGTATTGGACGGCGATAGCTCCCTGTATACCGACGACTATCGGGCGGCGGAAACCACGTTCTCCAAGATCACGCAGGTGGTGGGACGGGCAGGACGGGGCGAAACAGCCGGACGGGCAGTCATTCAGACCATGACCCCGGAAAATCAGGTGCTGCTCCAGGCGGCGTGTCAGGATTATGATGCGTTTTATGAGACGGAGCTGCCCCTGAGAAAGCTCCAGGGATGTCCGCCCTTTGGGGATGTGCTGGTGGTAAGCTTTTTTGCCGCCATCGAAAAGGACGCCTCCTATGGGGCCATGCGATTCCGGGAGGAGCTGGAGCAGCAGCTGCGGAATTATCAGGGCAGCCGCCTGATGGTGATGGGGCCTGCACCTGCCCGTGTGGTGCGGGTGATGAACCGCTACCGCTATCAGCTGACGATTCTGGGGAAGAATACCCGTCCCCTACGAAATATACTCTCCGGACTAATGATCCGGTTTAAAAAAGATAAGGCGAATAAGACCATAACAGTATCCGTGGACGTGAATCCCATGGACTGACAGGGAGGAAAATAAAATGGCACTGAGAACGATTTTGAAAAAGGATACCGATGAAGAGAGCCTGCGGAAAAAGTCCCGTCCCGTCACGGTATTTGACCAGCGGCTGCACAATATGATCGACGATATGATTGACACCCTGAAGGATTCCGGCGGCGTTGGACTGGCGGCGCCTCAGGTGGGCATTCTCCGTCGGATCGTGGTCATTGAGAAGGAGAACGGCACCATTCTGGAGCTGGTGAACCCGGAGATCATTGACACCCAGGGCGAGCAGGAGGGCCTGGAGGGCTGCCTGAGTCTGCCCGGTATTTGGGGTGTGGTGAAGCGCCCCATGACCGTTACCGTAAAGGCCATGGATCGGAACGGCAACGTATTCACCGATACGGATTCCGGCCTGATTGGCAGATGCTTTGTCCATGAGTGCGAGCATCTCGACGGCATTCTGTTTGTGGACCGCGCCTCGAAAATCCTCACCGAGGAGGACCTCCAGCGGATGGAGGAAGAGGGCGAGCCGGAGCCTGGCAGCGAGGAGGAATAAGCTTGAGAATCGTCTATATGGGCACCCCGGAGATTGCCCGGGTCTGCCTGGAGCGGATTTATCAGGACGGGCATGAGATTGCCGCAGTCTATACAAAGATCGACACCCCCAAAAACCGGGGCATGAAGCTGACGGCCTCTCCGGTGAAGGAGTTTGCCCTGGCCCATGACCTTCCGGTGATTCAGCCGACCACCTTCCGGGATGAAAGCGTGGTGGAGGAGCTTCGTCAGTTGAAGCCGGAGCTGATCTGCGTGGTGGCCTATGGAAAGCTGCTGCCCCAGGCGGTGCTGGATATCCCCAAGTATGGCTGTATCAACATTCATGCCAGCTTACTTCCACATCTTCGCGGCGCCGGACCCATTCAGTGGAGCATTTTGCAGGGGGAGAAGGAAACCGGCGTAACGGCCATGTATCTCTCCGCCGGAATGGACGAGGGAGACATGATTGACCGGATCGTTACCCCCATTGCGGATACGGATACCACCGAGACTCTGACGGAAAAGCTGTCGGAAACCGGAGCCGAGCTGCTGAGCCGCACCGTAACGGCCATCGGAAACGGCACGGCAGCCAGAACGCCCCAGGATCCCGCCCAGGCTACCTATGCGCCCATGCTGAAAAAGGATATGTCGCCCATCGACTGGAGTAAAACGCCCTGGGAAATCTCCTGCCAGGTGCGGGGACTGATTCCCTGGCCTGTGGCGACCATGGAGCTGCACGGGAAGCCCTGCAAGGTGTTTTCGGTGAAAATTCTGGACAAAACCACCGACAAGGCCCCCGGAACCCCGGTTGCCGTGACCAAGAAGGGGCTGGAGGTTGCCTGCGGCGGCGGAAATGTGGTGCTGGTGGAGGAGGTCCAGGCACAGGGCGGCAAGCGGATGCGCTGTGCGGACTATCTCCGGGGGCATCCCATCACCATCGAGGAGTAAGGCCCTATGCCAGCTAGACAGACGGCGCGAAAGGCGCTGATGCTATGCAGAACCCGGGGGGCCTGGTCCGATGCGGTGCTTCGGGAGCAGATCGAACAGGCGGGACTGAGCCGGAAGGATGCGGCACTTTGCACCACCCTCTGCTGCGGCGTACTGCAAAATCAGGCGCTGCTGGACTATTATATTGACGAATTTCTCACGGGCCGGAAGCATTTGCAGCCTGCTCTGCGGGACATTCTCCGGCTGGCGGTCTATCAGATTATCATGCTGGATCGGATTCCGGATGCCGCTGCGGTGAATGAAGCGGTGAAGCAGGCAAAGGCCCAGTTTTCCCAGCGGGAGGCGGGACTTTGCAACGCCGTGCTCCGGAATATGCTCCGGAATAAGGACAAGCTCACGCCCCCAAAGGATTATGCCATCCGCTATAGTCATCCAGCCGATCTGGTGGACCTGATGAAAGCGTCGGTGGGAAAGCGATTGGGCGCGATTCTGGAGGCGGATAACAGTCCGGTGGAAACCTGCGTCCAGGTCAATCCCTTGAAAACCGATGCGGAAACCCTGAAAGCCCAATTGGAGCAGCAGGGGGCGGAGGTCACGCCGCATCCCTGGGAGCAGGGCTGCTTCTTGATTCGCGGCGCAGGCGATATTGCGAAAATGCCTGCGTTTCAGCAGGGATTGATGCAGGTACAGGATCCGGCGGCCCGATTGTCGGTGGATGTTATGGGGCTGAAGCCTGGGATGCGGGTGCTGGATCTCTGTGCGGCGCCCGGTGGAAAATCCATGGCGGCTGCGATGCACATGGGCAATCAGGGGGAAATCCTCTCCTGTGATGTTCACGAGGGCAAGCTGCCGCAGATTCAGATGGCAGCGGAGCGGCTGGGAATTTCCATTGTTTTGGCGGCGGAAAACGATGCGTCGGTATTTCGGCCGGAATGGGAAGAAGCCTTTGATGCGGTGATTGCCGACGTACCCTGCTCCGGCTTGGGCGTGATTCGGAAAAAGCCGGACATTCGCTATAAAAATCTCTCGGAGCTGGAGCAGCTTCCTCCATTGCAGCGAGCCATTCTCCAGCAGGCCGGACGGTATGTGCGCCCGGGCGGAATCCTGCTCTATAGCACCTGTACCATTCTCCGGCGGGAAAATGAGGAGGTATCGCTGGATTTCCTGCGGGAAAACCGGGATTTTGACGCCCAGTCTCTTCCGCTTCCGGAGGGATTGACGGAGGATCAGACGGGAATGCTGACGCTGTATCAGGGCATCCACCATTGCGACGGCTTTTTTATGTGTAAAATGAGGAAACAGCTATGAAACAGGACATCAA
>CAVEIY010000181.1:0-3711 GCA_963615825.1 Flexilinea sp. | reverse complement strand
GGAAAAGCCCGGCATCTCCAACCTGATGGAGATTTATTCCGCCTGCACCGGCAAAACCTATGCCGAAATTGAGGCAGAGTTCCAGGGCAAGGGCTACGGCGACTTTAAGCCCGCAGTGGGCGAGGCTGTCATCTCCGTCACCGGTCCCATTCGCGACGAAGCACAGCGGATTCTCAAGGACAAGGCCTATCTCGAAAGTGTTTACAAAGCTGGCGCAGAAAAAGCCTCCTATATTGCCGAAAAGACCCTGCGCAAGGTCTATAAAAAGGTCGGCTTCGTGGCTCGCTGAGAAAGGATGGTTTCATGACGACCCAACGTCAGCTGCTCACCGTATTGATTGCAGTACTTGCAGCTGCACTGATCTCGTTTGTTCTAACACCGGTAGTCAAAGCATTGGCGCCCCGGTTCGGCTTTGTGGATATTCCCAAGGATGACCGCCGGATGCACAAGCGCCCCATCCCCACCATTGGCGGCCTTGCCATTTTTACCGCATTCGTCCTGGTATCTCTGTTTGTGTGCCAGCTGAGCCGCCAGTTTCTTGGTATGCTGGCCGGATCTCTGGTCATTGTAATACTGGGCGTTGTGGATGATAAATATGACCTGAACGCGAAATTGAAGCTGCTGGTTCAGATTCTGGCCGCAGCCATTCCCGTATCCCAGGGCGTGGTAATCCGCTACATCTCCCATCCTTTTGGTTTTCTTGGAGTGCCCTATTTGTCTCTGGGCGTTATGGCAATTCCGGTGACCATTTTCTGGATTGTTGCCATCACCAATGCCGTAAACTTTATCGACGGTCTGGATGGCCTGTCTGTGGGGGTATGCTCCATCAGCAGCCTCAGCATGGGCATCATCGCGCTTATGTTAGGTCAGGGCAACGAAGCTGTAATTCTGGCAGTTCTGCTGGGTGCCTGCCTGGGCTTTCTCCCCTACAACTTCAATCCCGCGCAGATTTTTATGGGCGACACAGGCGCGACGTTTCTGGGCTTCATGCTCTCCTGCATGGCAGTGTCCGGGCTGTTTAAGCTCTATGCAGTGATTTCCTTTGTGGTGCCGATTCTGGTGCTGGGTGTGCCGCTGTTCGACATCTGCTTTGCCTGCATTCGCCGGATGTGGCACCATGTCTCCCCCATGCATTCTGACCGGAGCCATATTCACCATCGTCTGATCGATTCCGGTTTTAATCAGCGTCAAAGCGTGCTGATTTTATATGTAGTCGCCTCCTTAATGGGCATCCTTGCAGTTCAGGTTGCCACCAGCGGCGCAGGAAAAGCGCTGATGGTGCTGATTACCGTCGTCGTGATTGGCTGTATTGCCCTGGCAATTCTCACCCGCAGCGACAAGCTCCATGCGCAGGAGCAAGCCAAGCAGCAGGCCGAGGAAGAACAGGACAAAACAGTAAAAAAATAAAAACAGGCCAATACCGCGCAAAAAAGATCGGATAAATAGGCTCTTTTGTGCGGTGCTGGTTCAAAGAAGCCCGGCGCAACCGCACCGGGCTTACAGCAGAAGATAAAGCAGCGCACCCAACAGGGGCAGGTTCTTTTCTTGCGCGCCGTCCATCCATAAAAGGAGTAACAGCAGCAGGATCAGCAGATCATCCTCCTTGAGATTCGGCATTCCCGGCAGCAGGCTTTGCTGCTTTGCCGGTGCTTCCCATCGCGTCAGCACCTGCCCAAGCTCCGTACAATAGGGATTATACATGGCATTCCGTCCCCATCACCTGACTGGCTGTTTTTGCCGCGCGCATCACGCCCAGCAGCTGGACTGCACGATCCACCTTCTCCTGCCGCTCTGGCCGCAGCATTGGTTTTAGTGCCAAGAGCAGCGCGGAGGTTTCATCCGGTTTAGACGCTTCCGCCGCTGCCTGCATCAGTCCTTGCAGCAGCTCCGGTGAAATTGGAAGCTCTCCGGGCGGTTCCGGCCCTTTTGGGGGTGGATTGTCTGGCGGGTTGGGAGATTCATTGTGCTCCTGCGGCGAAAGTCCAAGCTGCTGTGCCATCTGCTGTAGCTGATCCATGGCTCCCGGCTGCGACAAAAAGCCCTGGATGGCAGTGCTAAGATCGTCCATGTTGCATCTTCTGGTTCAGCGACGCCAGCAGCGATTGCACCTCTTGATTATGGAGCAGCGGTGCCATATTTTCCTGAGCCTTTGCCTCATTCCCCTGCTGCATGGCATTGGCTGCAGCTCGGAGTGCTTTTCCTCCATCGGCTCCCAGGAGTGTCATCAGCCGCTTTCCATCTGGCGTATTCATCAGCGCACGGATGGCCTGCGCCGCATCCTGATCTCGTTGCATGGAACTCCCTCCTTCTGCACATAACCCTACATCATGTTGCTATCTCATTGTATGCAGGAGATAGCCCGAGGTGAACATATCCCCATGAAACTATTGGTTTTTTCAGACTCCCACGGAGTTCTGCCGTACATGGAATCGGCTGTGCGGCTTCATCATCCCGATTGGGTGCTCCATCTGGGTGACTACGTAAAGGACTTTACCGCATTGCAGGCGCTCTTTCCGTCGCTCTCCATGGAGCATGTACCGGGAAACTGCGACTACGGCGCGGACGGACCCTTTACAAAGCTGCTGGAGCTGGAGGGCGTCCGGATTATGCTGACCCATGGACACCGACGGCGTGAAATCCGGTTATCTCCGCGTTCTCTACGCCGCCAGAGAACAGCAGGCTGATATTCTGCTGTTTGGACACACCCACTATGCCGAATGCTTTCAGGAAGGTCCGCTCTGGGTTATGAACCCCGGGGCCGCCGGACAGGGAAGCTACGGAATCATTACCCTGAGCCAGGACGGCATTCAATGCTGCCTGGAACGTCAGAACGGAAAGGAACTTTGCGATGCTGCTTACCATTGACATCGGCAATACCAACATGGTATTTGGAATTTATAAGGGCGAGGAAATGCTGGGATCCTTCCGGCTCTCCACCAGCTCCACTGCCACCTCCGACGAGATCGGCATTCTGGCCGTCTCCTATTTTGAGCGCTTTGGCTATCGGACCGAGGACCTGAAAGCATGCATCATCGGCTCGGTGGTACCCCAGGTGATGTATTCCGTCACCAGTGCCATCATCAAGTATTTTGGTGTGGAGCCTCTGGTGGTCGGTACCGATGTGGATACCGGTCTCAAATTCGACAAGCGCTGCTATGAAACCGGACGGCTGGGAACGGACCGTGCCATTAACTGCATTGCCGCGCTGGAGAAATACGGCGCGCCCTTTGTGATCCTGGACTTCGGCACCGCAACCACCATCGACGCGGTGGGTCCGGACGGCGTTTATAAGGGCGGCACCATCGGCCCCGGCCTGCAGGTAAGTCTGGACGCTCTGGTGTCAAGAACCGCCATGCTGCCTCGGGTTGAGCTGCAAATGCCTCAGACGGTTTTGGGCCGGAACACGGTAGAACAGATTCAGGCTGGCGTGGTAGCCGGCTATGTGGGCAATATGGAATACCTAATTCGACAGGTAATGGAGGAAATGAACTGCGACGGCATTAAAGTCATTGCCACCGGCGGACTTTCCCGGATGATTGCCCAGCAGACAGACCGAATCAACATTGTAGACCCCATGCTGACCATGGATGGTCTTAGAATGATTTTCGACGCCAACCGGGACGCAAAGCCCATTGAAGTAAAAAACGACGAAGCATAATCAAAACCACTAGTGAACTAGTGGTTTGCCCAGGCCCTAGAAGGGCCAGCCTC
>CAVEIY010000180.1:0-3732 GCA_963615825.1 Flexilinea sp. | reverse complement strand
TCCAGAATGATCCGCTGGTGCTGCTCCATGGCTGCCAGCATGCCAAGACCATCGGCGGCATGATTCATGGGAACATGAAAATAGCCGTTTTCATCCATGGGTGTTACCGCTGCAATGGCAACATTGGAAGGATGACCGGAGACGGCTACGGTATAGTAGCTTTGCAGATCGGACGGGACATACTCCACCAGCCCCATGGGCAGCGAATTCTTGTAAAACGTGGGGCCAAAGAAAAAGTTGTACATCTCAATGTGCCCCTTCATGGCCGGGTCCACCATAAAGGGATATAGCCCGCTGCGTCCCTTCCAGACCTTGACGTTTTCCACACGGTCAGCAATTTCGTGGAGGTGGGAAAGAATTTCTCCTGGCTCCGAGTAGTTGTTGGTGGTGAAAATCACATCGCCGGAGCGGATGGTGGCGAGGATTTCCGGGATGGTATGGGATTTTTCCTGATATTCCTGTCGATAGTCCTGTTTCATGATGGCAAAACTCCTTTTTCATTTCTGCTTCTATCCTACGATACCCAAAGGCGAAAGTGAAATCGCAGTTTCCGCAAGGTTTTTTACGATTGATTCGTTTTTTGCATCAATCATAAAAAGCAGCGGGGCATGGCTGAGACTTTTTCGCGCTTTTTCGCAGAAATCCGTTGCACCCCAAAGCCTATGGCGGTATGATATAGGAAAAACAATGGAGGGCAAGTGCATTGTTTCAACTACTGCTCCTGATGATTTATCTTTCGTTTATCAGCCTGGGACTGCCGGATTCTCTGCTGGGATCCGCCTGGCCGACCATGTATCCGCAGCTGGGGGTGCCGGTTTCCTATGCCGGAATCATTTCCATGATCATTGCTGCGGGGACGATCCTCTCCAGTCTGCAAAGTGATCGCCTGACCCGACGGCTGGGAACCGGAAAGGTGACGGCCATCAGCGTTGCGGTGACGGCAGCGGCGCTGTTTGGGTTTTCGATCAGCGGCTCCTTCTGGCAGCTGTGCCTCTGGGCAATTCCGTATGGACTTGGTGCGGGAAGCGTGGATGCATCGCTGAATAATTATGTGGCGCTGCATTATCAGAGCCGACATATGAGCTGGCTGCACTGTATGTGGGGCGTTGGGGCCTCTTTGGGGCCTTATATCATGGGCCATGTTATGACGGGCGGCGGAACCTGGGCAGCCGGCTATCGCACAATTGCCGGAATTCAGCTGGTGTTGACGATTTTGCTGTTCCTCAGCCTGCCGCTGTGGAAGGAACGGCCCCAGGTTACGACAGCCTCCGGTGAAGCAGTAGAGGCAAAGGCCCTCTCGCTAAAGGAAATCCTAACAATCCGGGGCGTGAAGGAAGTCCTGCTTTGCTTCTTCTGCTACTGCGCCTTAGAGCAGACCACCGGACTATGGGCCAGCAGCTATCTGAATCTGTACAAGGGGATACCGGCTGAGACGGCGGCCACCTTTGCCAGCATGTTTTTCATTGGCATTACGTTGGGACGTGCCATCAGCGGGTTTGTGACCATGCGGCTCCGGGATACGCAGATGATTCGGCTGGGCCAGGGGCTAATTGGCTGCGGGATTTTGATTCTGCTGCTGCCGATGGGCGCCAACGCGTCTCTGGTGGGATTTGTGATGATCGGCCTGGGCTGTGCGCCGATTTATCCCTGTATCATCCACTCCACGCCAGCACATTTTGGCGCAGAACAATCCCAGGCGATTATTGGGGTGCAGATGGCCAGCGCCTATGTGGGAACCTGCCTGATGCCGCCGATTTTTGGGCTGATTGCCAATCACATTACAGTCAGGCTGCTTCCGGTTTACCTGCTTGTGATTCTGGCGCTGATGATTGCAATGCATGAGCGGCTGATTCGGAAGGTGGAAAGCGGCGAGGAGGAAAAACAGCATGGTTCATATTCTGCTTAATACGTTTCGCTTTGCAGAACCCTGGTACCAGCCGACCATTGGACGGTACCTGAAACCGGAGATGAAGGTATTGGTGTTTCCGTTTGCCTTTCGACCGGAGCAAATCCCTTCTGCTGAGGCATGGGAAAAGCGATATCATCCGGTGGACGGAATGTTCTCCAGGGGACTGGCGGAGGTATTCCGGAAGTATGGTATCCCGATTTCACAGATTGAATGGGTGAACTATTATAATGCAGATGTCGAAGCGCTGGAACGGAAGATTCCAGAAAGCGACGTTCTGTATTTCTGTGGAGGAGAGCCGGATTTGCTGCTTCAGCGGCTGGAGGAATTACAACTGGTGGAGCTGCTAAAGCACTACCAGGGAATTGTAATGGGGGATAGTGCTGGAGCGGTCATTCAGTTTGACCGATACCACGACCAGTTGGGCCTGGGCTATCTCCACGGGTTTGACCTGGAGGTGCATTATACCGGAGAAGCGGAACAGATGAAAACGATTCAGAACATTCTGCGTACACATCGGCGTCCTGTGTTTGTGCTAAAACCCAATGGCGCATTGGTGGTAGATCAGGACGAAATTCACTCGATTGGCGATACCGTGTGTTTTCTGCCGCATCAGGAAATATGAAAAAAAGCTGCTATGCCCCAGAGAAGGCATGGCAGCTCTTCGTTCTCTCAGCATTATGCTGAGGCATATGGGTGCGATGCTTGGAGCATACTGGCTTATGGGCAGCACCGAACGGAACGGATTTCTCCGCAGGCAATCATCGCGCCTGCGTTTCCCGAAGGCTGGGAGGTAAAGTCATCCACTCCGGCATGGACGATTACGGTTCTGCCCAGGACCTCCCTTACGCGAAAATGGTCTGTCAGGAATACCTGAAGCGCGCGCCCGTGATTCCCCAGCAGCGGCGGAAGATCCCCTCTGTGGCTGGGATGCGGGCAGCCATCCGGGTTATAATGTCCATCTGCATCTGCAAAGGGGTCCTCTGAGGTTCCGCGACATTGGCTTCCGCTGTGAATATGAAAGCCAAAAAAACGCTGACTGCATGGCTCCGTTCCTTGCGGAAGTCCGCTTACCTCCGCAGCGACCAGAACACCCTGTGCCGTTTGGTAGAAACGCACGATTCCATGGATTTGGGGGTGTTCGGGGCTTCCGGAAACCACGGCCCTTGCATCGGGACGGCGGCGAAGGACAGACATGATTCCAAAGAATTGTTCTGATACCGGCAACATATTCAGCTCCTTATGATGTTCTCTACGCAGAATATGCCAAAATCGGTGCATTGGTTACGGATTCCCTGTTGGTTGGGATCGTGCGTTCTGATGTGCAGGACCCTTTGCCAGGTCCATGACCAAATGCTGCATCTCCGTTTTCGATGATACGGACCGCGCCTTTTTCAGCACGGCATCCTGTCGTTCTCCTGACATAGAAGCAAAAACGTTCATGGCTTCTGCATCCATGGCAAGTGCCATTCCAAAGCCGACAGGGAGCTTTGTTTCATCCATATAGGATCACCTCATGGGTAGTTTGTCGAAGAGAAAGATCATTATGTGCTGTAACTGCTGGACAAAACGAGATTATCTGGAATTTGATGATGAGCGCTCCGGCGGCTTTGCCTTCTGCGAGATCGGTAATAAGCTGACCGAGGCGGAGCAGGCGCTGGTGAGGGAGATCGCAGAAGAGGTTTGGGGCTAAGGTCGTTCGGATCAATTAGCATAAAATCCCCCTGCCTTGCCGCTCCGATGGAATGGCAAAACAGGGGGATTTCTGAACATTTTTATGAAATTTCGGCAGAATAGACAGAATGCACTTTTGTATAAAATAACGA